>JBLIEY010000005.1:0-43910 GCA_047633475.1 Sulfurimonas sp. | reverse complement strand
GGGCTAATGGTTGTTCTTGGAATGATGGGTAGCACGAAAGAAAATATGCTTTTAAATATTAACAAAGAGACTCGTCTTTATTCTGTTAAAAAGATGCCAGACTCAACATTTAAAGTTCAAAATGCATATAAATTCTTACTACAAAACACTCAAAGTGAAAAAATGAAATTCTATTTTGAAGTGATTCCTCCAAAAGGCATGGAAGGTAAAATTATTATTGATAAACCGTCTAAAGAGTTTACTGCAGTTCCGGGAATGAAAAAGAAGAAAATTGTTGTTCTTAGCACTACTGAGATGTTAGTAGATGATCCAAGAAAAGACACCGTTATTCCTATTACTATCCGTGCGTACGCAATTGGAAATGAAGACAAGATAGTAGTCTTTAGAAAATCAACATTTGTTTTCCCTAGATCAGACCTAATAAAGAATGCTAAGTAATTATCTTTTAAACTCAAATTTGATAAACTCCAAAAAGGTAACTTTTTTGGAGTTTAAATGTTAAAGAAAATTCAAAAGATTGTAATATTTTTAGTTTTAGCATATGCTATACTTGGATTTATAATTCTTCCCCTAATCTTAAAATCACAACTTGTTAAAATAGTTGAGCAAGAAACAAATGCAAAACTTTCTCTTGATAGCATTGATTTCAACCCTTTTATATTTAAGATAAAACTTAAGGACATAAAACTTCGTGATGCAAAAGATTTAAGCCTTGTTTCGCTTAAATCAATTATAATAAATTTAGAACCATATTCTTTGTTTATGGCTGCTGTTCATGTAAAAAATATTGTACTTGAAAATCCAGAAATCTTTGTAGTTTACAATAAAGATAAGATTATAAACCTAGCAACGATTGTTAAACCTACCATTGAAGAGCCTACAAAAGATAAAACTTCAAAATTTGAGATGCCAAGAATTCTATTAGATAAAGTTGCCATAATAAACGGGAAAGTGAATTATGAAGATTACACTCAAAAAACTAAATTTGATTTTTCATTTTCAAATATTGGGTTTGAGTTAAAAGATATAGATACGGCAGATCTTGACTCTTCAGATGCTACTCTTAGATTTCATACAACATTAGGTGATGGTGGTTTCTTTGATTTAAAGAGTGAAATTTTAGGTTTTAAACCTCTTATTGTTAAAGGTAGTGTGGATTTTGAAGCAAGTAAACTTTATACTCAGTGGAAGTATGTGCAAGATTCAGTAAACCTTGAAGTAGCAGATGGAAAAGTTGAATTTTCTACGCAGTACTATTTTAATCTTGATGATTTAAATGCAACAAGTATAGATAATCTCACTATATCGATTGATAAGTTAAGAATAAAACCAAAAAATAAGTACAAAGATGTTTTAAATCTTAATCATTTATCAGTAAGTGGTGTAAATATCAAGCCGATGAAGCAAGATGTTCATGTAGTTAAAGTGGCGATGGATTCTTTGTATGTAAAAGTGAAAAGAGATAAATCTAAGAATATAGACTGGTTAGAGTATATTAAAACAGACTTCAAAAAGCAAGAAGACAGGATCTCTGAACCTATAAAAGCCTCTAAGCCTTGGAATGTAATCGTTGATGATGTGTCCTTGGAAAAAATAAAAGTAGACTTTAGTGACTCAGGCGTAAAACCAAATGTTACTACAAAGCTAGATGATTTAAATATTTATCTTAAAAATGTAACTCTTGCAGGAGAAGAGCCTCTATCTTATAAAATGAACTTGAGATTGAATGATGAGTTTGTTTGTACTTCAAGTGGTGATGTTAAGTATAAAAACTTAGACTTAAACTCCTATAGCAAATGTAGTGATTTTGATATTGTAAAATTTAGTCCATATATAGATGAAGTTGCACGAGACGTACTTAGCACTTACGATGTGAAGCTACAAACTGCTACATTAGGCTTTGATGCTAATGTAAAGATGCTAGCGGTAGAAGATGAGGTGCAGGTTAGAGTAAGTGGTGCTAACTTAAATCTCAGTAAATTTGCTCTTGATAAAAGAAGTACAAAAGAGAGGCTTCTTGACTTTGCAGACTTTGGTATAAGTGGACTAAGTCTAAATACAAAAGATAAAATTGTAAATATTGCAAAAACAACACTTCAAAATCTTAATATAGAAGCGTCTCTTAATAAAAATGGTAAGTTAAATGTTGATAACTTAATAGTTCCTAAAAAAGCCAAGGGAAGTAAAAAAGTAAAAAGTACAACAGCAGAAGTTAAAAAAGAAAAAGATTACAAAGTAGTCTTAAAGCATTTTGCATTAGAGTCTGCAAAAGTTAGTTTTAATGATAACACTCTAAATCCTTCTTTGAAAACAAAGTTAGACAAAATAAATTTTAATGCTTACAACATTGACTCTGATGTGAAAACTTGGCTGGATTATGATCTTAGTGCTAGACTAAATTCCAAGGGCTATGCAAAGGCAAAGGGTAAACTAAGCCATTCTCCACTTAAACAAAGTGGTACGTTTGAGTTAAATAAAATATCTTTAAAAGAGTTTAGCCCTTATATAGAAAAAAATGCATATATAAAGCTAAATGGTGGTTCTGTAAATCTAAAATCAAAAATAAACTATGCAAAAAATATTAAAAAGCCTGATTTAAAAGTAAGTGGTAGCTTAGATATAAATAAATTATTTTTGAATGATACCAGAGATAACTCAACACTTTTATCTTTTAAAAAAATGGCTTTGAAATCTTTTGATTATGAGATGTTTCCTGATAGAGTTTTTGTGAATGAACTTGACCTGAACGGTTTTTATTTGAATGCTATTATTAATGAAAATAAAAGTATGAATTTTTCTACTTTATCCAAGACGCCAAAAGTACAGAATGATGTAAATGCGAAAAGTACTATAAAAAGTAAAGATAGCAATTCTAGTAAATTTCCATTTAAAATCATGAAACTAAATATTACATCTGGAAATGCAAAATTTGCGGACTTTTCTTTACCTATAAAGTTTAAGACTGACATACATGACTTAAATGGCGTCGTTTACTCTATCTCAAGTAAGGCAGGTGAAATAAGTCATGTTGATGTTACTGGAGAAGTTGATAAGTATGGATCAACGAAACTAAAAGGTTCTATTGATAGCTCAAACCCAAAACTCTACACTGACTTAGATTTTAATTTTAGAAATTTAGAACTAAATTCACTGAGTGGATATAGTGCTAACTTTGCAGGTTATAAGATTGAAAAAGGAAAATTGTTTCTTGATTTAGGTTATAAAATACTTGATTCTGAGCTTCTGGGAAAGAACTCATTAATTGTTAAAAATATAGAGCTTGGAGATGAGGTACAAGACGAAAATATTACTTCACTACCTCTTGGTTTTGTTATTGCTTTACTAGAAGATAGTGAGGGAATTATAGATATTAATATGCCAGTAGCAGGGAATGTAGATGCTCCAGATTTTAAATATGGTGCTCTTGTTTGGAAAACTTTTGCAAATTTGATAATAAAAGCGGTCTCTTCTCCGTTTAAGTTTTTAGGTTCTATGATGGGTATTGATGGTGATAAATTATCTTTTATAGAGTTTGAACCAGGACTAACTACAATACTTCCTACTGAAAAAGAGAAACTTGATAATATTGTAAAGATGATGATAAGTAGACCAAAGATATCTCTAAAAATTATTCCACAGTATGACAAAGTTCAAGATGCATGGATACTAAAACAAGAAAAACTAATTAAAAGTGTTATGAAAATAAGTGGAGCAAAAAATAAAGAAGAACAACACAATGCTATGAATGAAGAGTTGTTAGAGGGCATATATAAAAAGTTGTCTCCAGATAAAACACCTAAATTAATAAAAAAAGATTTACAAAAATCATATAAAGATGAAGCCCTGACAAGAGCATATACGAATGCTTTAATAAAAGAGACTACCCAGATGCAAACAATAACGCAAAAAGAGCTTGAAGCTCTTGCACTTAAAAGAATAGATCTTTTAAGGCAATACCTTGTTACTAAAAAGGGCATAGATGCTAAAAGAATAATAACTCAAGAAGTCCAATCTGTTAATCAAGACCAAGATGCTTGGGTTAGAACTAAATTAGAAATTAATGTAAAATAGTTTACTTTACTTAAAGTTTAGTAAATATATTCTCGATATAATCTTATTTTAATTATAAGGATATAAAATGTCGTTCTCTCCAGCTAACCGAAAAGGTACACTTAGTGGTATTCTTTTTGTAGCAATTTTTTCAGCAGCAGCCACTATGGTGGCAGGTATACCAGCCATAAGTGCTCTTGGAATTTCTCCTCTTGTTATTGGTATCGTCATGGGTATATTTTACGCAAATACACTTCATAATCAAACACCTATGGCATGGCAAAGTGGTATAACTTTTTCAGGTAAAAAGATTCTAAGATTTGCGATTGTATTTTACGGTTTTCGTATAACTTTTCAGCAAATTGCTGAGGTTGGAATAGACGGCTTTTTGGTTTCACTTATTATGCTCTCAAGTACATTTATCTTAGGTACATTTCTCGGTATAAAAGTTTTTAAAATGGATAGAGATACTTCAATGCTTACAGCAGCTGGAGCATCTGTATGTGGTGCTGCGGCTGTTCTAGCTACAGAACCTGTACTCAAGGCAGAAGAGCACAAAACTGCTGTTGCTGTTTCTATGGTTGTTCTTTTTGGAACTATAGCAATGTTTTTATATCCTGTTATTTATACTTCTGGACTTATAGACATGACTGCTAGAGAGTTTGGAATATATGTTGGTGCTACCATCCATGAGGTTGCACAAGTTGTAGCAGTTCCTGCATCTATCCCAGGGGCAGATCCTGAAATGGCTAATGCCGCTGTTATTGTTAAAATGACAAGAGTTATTATGATTGCTCCTTTGCTTATTGTTCTTGGTCTTTACCTCTCTTACACAGCTAGAAAGAACGGAACTGCTAGTGATGGCTTACAACTAGTTATACCTTGGTTCGCTGTATATTTCATAGGTATGGCAGGGTTTAATTCTCTTGCACTCGTACCTGAGGGAATAGTTAGTATTATTAACGAGATAGATACATTTTTACTTACCATGGCTATGACAGCACTTGGTATGGGCACGAGATTTGCGAAGTTTAAAGGCTTAGGCCTTGCACCTCTTTACACCGCCTTTTCAATGTTTGTTTGGTTAGTTATAGGCGGCTACTTTGTAACCAAATGGGTTGTGGCTACTTTTTAATATAGACTTAGTTAATCTTTTAAAGCTTAGTGTTTATCTCAAATACTAAGCTTCTTCTTTGTTCTTCCTCTTCAATAATTACTAAATCTATAAGAATTATGATATTGTTATAACTATATCCTTTAATAAAACTATTTAATAAAAAACTATATAATTAAGGAAATTTACACTTAAGGAGTCAAAAAGATGTCACATTTACCCAGCACACTTAACTCTTTTTGGCTTTGGCGAGAAGTTTCTTCTAAGCTTGGAGTGTCAAACCCTGCTTATAAGTATTGGAAAAACACACCAAATATGAAACTCAATAATAAGTATATTTTTATACAAAAGAACACTCTTCCAACAAAGCATGAATATGTGGAAAACATATTAACCGATCTCTCAGGGTATTTACCAATTAAGTATGCATCTGATAGACTTCATGTGAACGAACATATCTTTTCATACGAGAAAATGAAGCTTTATAAAGAATTTGAGTATAAGTTTGTTGAGGATGTAAAGTTCGTAAATATAAAGAAATTTTTAACAGAGTTTGGTATCAAAGTAAGTAAAAATTCCATAGTTCAATTAGCTAAGATAAAAGACTTAGATTTTACTCCAAACTCAACATTTTACAATCTAAAAAATGACTATGGCATAATAGTTTATGAGTAGTAAATGAATACTTTTTTTATAGAATTTAGAGATCCTCTTTTTGGAATAATTATATTCTTTGTCATTATTTTTGTCATTGCTTTTTTCTCTTATTGGTGGTCAAGGTTTAGAAAAAAAGAAGATCATAGACACCTAGATAAATTTTTAAGACAGTTTCGCTCTTTGCCATCAAAAAGTGAGCTCAAAGTATTGATAACAAAAGGGGAACTATCTGAAAAATCTTGGATGCTTCTTGCGCACTCATACTTTAAAAATGGTGACTATGAAAAGAGTATAGAAATTTATAATGAACTTTTAAAAGTAGGGGATAAGCAAAATTATAGAGACACACTCTTTTTACTTGGACGGACCTACTTTAAAGCTGGTTTTCTTGAACGTGCAAAAGAGATTTTTTTAAAAATATTACAAAATAATCCAAGAACACCTCAAGCGCTTCACTACTTACTTTTGGTTTATGAACATATGCGAGAGTATGGACTTGCTCTTGAGGTTTTGGAACCACTTGATGAATTACAAAAAGACATAAAGAGTGACAGAATTTACTTAAAAATGCTTGCTCTTTTAAATGACTCCAAGATTCCTGATGGAGAAAAAGTGGACAGACTTGTTGAAATGTATCAAAGAGATAGAAAGCTTTCATACATGGTCTTTGAGTATCTATTTCGTGTGAGTCCTGCTGTGGCATGGAAAAACTTTGATAGCTCAAAGAGTGAGATGCTCACAGATATACTTTGGCGGGTAGATAAAAAAGATTTGAATTTAGATATAATTACAAAAAATGGCTATTTAAGGGAACTTTATACGGCTCGTGGCGATTTAGATATGGCAGTTAATAGCTCTGTTTTTGAGCTTGATGTTTTAATAAATCTAAATAAAAATGTAAATGCAACACTAAGTTTTGAGTACATTTGTGATAACTGTAAAGTAATTTACCCTTTCTCATTTAATAGATGTAGTAGTTGTCATGCAATCGATAGTTCTCGTATAGAGATGAGTTTAGGTAAAGATTATCATAGAAATTTTAGTGAAGAAAGTGACTCTTTTCAGTAATTAGATAATCTTAGAAAATATGAAGTGTAAAAAGTGAAAGATTCAATAAAATGAGGAAACAATGGACAAAAATATAGAAGCTTTAGAAAAAACTTTAGGTTATTCATTCAAAGATAAAAAGCTCATTATCGAAGCGCTGACGCATAAAAGCTACAAACAGCCCTACGATAATGAGCGATTAGAATTTTTAGGAGATGCGGTTTTAGACCTTATTGTTGGTGAATATCTTTTCAATAAGTTTGATAAATCTGATGAGGGTAAACTCTCAAAAATCAGAGCTTCACTGGTTAATGAAACAGGATTTGATAAGTTAGCAAGGTCATTGAAACTCGGTGATTATATTTTTCTATCAAATGCAGAACAGAATAATGGTGGAAGAGAAAAGTCATCTCTTCTGTCAAATGCTTTTGAAGCTGTTATAGGTGCAGTTTATCTTGAAGGTGGACTCAAAGTTGTAGAAAAAATTGCTATAGATTTAATAGAGAAAAATCATAAAGAAATATCACTAGATTCACTTTTTAGAGATTTTAAAACAACTCTTCAAGAACTCACCCAGGCTAGATTTGGAATAACGCCTGAGTATAAAGTAGTAGCAAGTCGTGGGCCTGACCATAAAAAAGAGTTTGAGGTTGCCGTTTTCATTGAAGATAAAGAGTATGCTAGAAGCTGTGGCAAAAGTAAAAAAATAGCTCAACAAGAATCTGCTCAAAAAGCGGTTGAGATGTTAAAGAAGGAAGAATAAGTGAATAGCTTTGGAACAAAATTACGATATAGCACTTTTGGTGAATCACACGGAAAAGCTATAGGCTGTTTACTTGATGGTGTTCCTGCTGGTTTAGATATTGATGAAGAATATATTCAGAGTGAACTTGATCGTAGAAAGCCAGGAAAAAGTAAGTTTGAAACCGCAAGAAAAGAAGCAGATGAAGTAGAGATTTTAAGTGGAGTGTTTGAAGGTAAAAGTACAGGTACTCCAATAGCTATGATTATCTATAATACAAATCAAAAATCTAAAGATTACACAAATATAAAAGATGTATTTCGTCCAGGACATGCGGACTTTACTTACTTTCATAAGTACGGAATCAGAGACTACCGTGGTGGTGGAAGATCTTCTGCTAGAGAAACAGCAGCTCGTGTTGCCGCTGGTGCCGTTGCAAAACTAATGTTAAAAGCGCTAAACATTGAAGTTCTTAGTGGAATCAGTGAAGTTGCAGGAATTAAAGCTGAAGCTTTTGATTATAGCGTAGCCAAAAATAGTATTATTTATGCATTAGATGCAAATAAAGAAGAAGAACAAAAAGAAGCAATACTAAAGGCTAAAAATAACCATGATTCTGTTGGTGGTGTTTCAAGGGTCTTAATTAAAGGTGCACCTATAGGATTAGGTCAGCCGCTTTATTATAAACTTGATGCTGTGCTTGCAGATGCAATGATGGGTCTTAATGCTGTTAAGGCTGTTGAAATTGGGGACGGAGTATTAAGCGCATCTACTCTTGGTTCTAAAAATAACGATGAGATTAGAGCAAACGGTTTTGAGTCTAACCATTCAGGTGGAATACTTGGTGGAATCTCTAATGGTGAAGATATAGTTATGAATGTATATTTTAAACCTACACCTTCTATTTTTAAAGAGCAGCACACAGTTACAACTACTAATGAAGAAGTAGATTTTTCTCTAAAAGGCAGACATGATCCTTGTGTTGCTATAAGAGGAACAGTGGTTTGCGAAGCAATGGCTGCATTAGTTATTGCCGATATGCTACTTTTAAATATGGGTTCGACTATGAGTGGAGTTAGTAAGTACTACAACTAAGGGGATTCTTATGAGAAAAGATATGGTAACAATTCATTTATTAGTAGACCAAGATTATATAGAAGATTTTATGAAAACATTGCCAAAAGAAAAGGTGATTGTTATAGAAGAAGATTTTAAAAGTAATCAAAAAATGCTTCAAAATGTAGTTGAAAATTATCAAACTGATAAAAATAGTTTTATTCCCTACTACAATAGTATGAAAGATTTGAATAGTTGGCTTGAGACAAGGCAAGAAACATGAATATATTAACATCCACATTATATGAACAACAGTTAAAAGAGATTTTAGAGCTTTTGTGTGAGCAAGATTATAAAGCAACTAAGAACTTTAAAATGTACCTTGATACAATTATCTTAAACATGCCAAGCAAAGAAAAAAAATATAAAAAATCAATCTATTTTGATAATGAAAATATTAAAGATATTGAGTTCCAAGGATGTACTATCCCGTTCTTAATAGATTATGATAATAACTCCTATATTATTTTAGGAATCACAAAAAAAAGTTAACACTTTATAATATATAGTGTTTATTATAAGTAAGATTGAAACTGCCTCACCTAAATATAACTATGTATCATAATAGTTATAAATCACCCACATTTCATTAAGAAAACTTGTATCAAAATGTAACATATAAGTTTCGTGTTATAAAGTTGTCACATTTATGTCACTTTTTTATAAGAAATATCCTGTATAATGAAATTAGGATATTAATTATCAACAGTATGAAGGTGAAATATAACACTTAGTGATGTTTAAAACATTTGTTTACATAAATAATACAAAATTAAAAAAGGAGAATAATATGGATAAAAAATCTGAAAGTGATTTAGAAATATTTGATAGAAGAGATTTTTTCAAAAAAACTGCAGCTCTTGGTGTCACAGCACTAGCTGGAACAAGTCTTGCAGCTTCCCAAGATGATGAAGCAATTATGCACCATCCTTCATGGGGACAAAAATGGGGTGACCCTGTAACTAAAAATCGTTATGGAATTCCATCTGCATATGAGCATAACAATACAAGAAGAAATACTAGATTGTTAGCATCAGGTAACTATAGAGCTTCAATCGCAGTAACCCCAATTCATGAGTCAGAAGGTATTATTACTCCGAATGGTCTTTTCTTTTCTCGTTCTCACGGTGGAACTGCTCATGTTAATCCAAATGAATACCGTCTGATGATTCACGGTTTAGTAGAAAAACCAATTGTTCTTACATTAGACCAACTTAAACGTTACCCTAGTATAACTCGCACTCACTTTATTGAATGTCCGGCTAATGGTGGACAAGAGTGGAGAGGGCCACAGTTTAACTCTTTACAGTTTGCTAAAGGTTTCATGGCATCTGCTGAGTGGACAGGTGTTTATATTAAGACTATTCTTGAAGACTTAGGTTTAAAACCTCAAGCACTCTGGATGCTTGCTGAAGGTTCTGACAACTCTGAAATGGGTCGTTCTGTTCCTATCGATAAAATTCTTGATGACGCTATGATTGTATGGGGTCAAAATGGTGAAGCTCTTCGTCCAGAGCAAGGTTATCCTGTAAGACTACTTCTTCCAGGTTGGGAAGGAAACTTATGTGTTAAATGGCTAAAGCGTTTAGAATTTGCTGCCCAACCATGGTATGCGAAAGAAGAAACCTCTAGATATACCGCACTTAAACCAAGTGGTAAAGCAATTCAACATTTCTATGCAAATGAAGTAAACTCAACAGTAGTTTCTCCCTCTCCGGAAAAACCTTGGACAGATCTTAAAGATGGCGATGTAGTTGAAATCGAAGGGCTAGCTTGGTCTGGCATGGGTACTATTACCGGTGTTGATTTATCATTTGATGGTGGTAAAAACTATGTAGAAGCTGAGTTAAAAGGTTTAGTATTACCTAAGTCTTGGACTAGATGGAGTTATATGCACACATACAAAAAAGGTGAAGTGCTTTTTCTCGCATCTCGTTCTATGGATGATGCTGGCTATATTCAACCATCTATTGATCAAGAAGTATCAATTATGGGTGTTGAGTCTGTTTATCATAGAAATGCTATTGAGACATGGGAAGTTACTTCAACAGGTGTAGTTAACCATGTTCAAATTAGAACGCCAGGAGGGGTAAAAAATGTTTAATATAAATACTAAATTAATTGCTACTGCTTCTGTAGTCGCTGCAGTTGCTTTGTTTACTGCAGGTTGTATGGAAGATGTTTTTCCAGCTAAAACAGCAAATGCTAAAACTCTAACAACAATTCCAAGTATTGATGGTGGGGTCAAATACCCTGTAATTGGTGATAAAACTGGTCCATATTATGTAAATAAGCAATCAGCTGGTATGAAGATAAATAATGGTCGTATCCCTACTGCAAATGAACTAAAAGCTTGGGATACTGATGTTATGCCAGATGGAACAGGCTTACCTGAGGGTAGTGGTTCTGTAGAAGAGGGTGAAGTTCTTTATGAAGCGCAGTGTGTTATGTGTCATGGTGACTTTGGTTCAGGTGGTGGTGGATATCCATCTCTAGCTAAAGGTAATGCCGTTGAATTACAAAAAACACTTACAAATAACAGATGGAGAAATCCAAATGCTGAGGGTCCAACTCGAGTATTTGGTTCTTATTGGCCAGTTGCTAGTACAATGTGGTGGTATATTAGAGATGGAATGCCTCATACAAAATCAAAAACTTTAAAAGATGATGAAGTATATGCATTAGTTGCATATATGCTAAACATCAATGAAATGACAGTTGATGGTGAAGCAGTTGATGATGAGTATGTGCTTGATCGTGAAAGTTTCTTAAAAATAAAAATGCCAAATAGAAATGGTTTTGAACCAAATATTGATGGTCCGAACGCTTTAAAAGATGTTCGTAAATATTATGAGAACCCTACAAACTTCGGTGGTAAAAAAGTTAAACCATCTGAGCGTTGCATGACAGACTGCCAAGAGAAGACAGCAGTTGTTACACGTGTACAAAACGGCGGTATTAGTGAATTTTTACCACCAATGTCAGTAGCTAAAGATTTACCTAAAAAAGAAGCAAGTGACCAAGGCTTTAATGTTATAAAGAGTTATGAAAATAACTGTATGCCATGTCATGGTTCTGCTGCAATGGGCGCTCCCGTTACTGGAGATAAAGTAGCATGGGCTGAAGTAATTTCAAAAGGGATGAGCTCAGTTTATAAAAATGCTCTTAACGGTATCAACGCGATGCCTGCCAAAGGTGGCGCAAGTGTTAGTAATGATGAACTAAATCTATTAGTTGATTATATGATTGAAAAAAGTAAATAAAGGAATAATTATGCAAAGAAGACAATTTTTAAGTTTAACATTTGGTGCTTTAGCTTTAGCGGTAGTACCGGCAAGTGTTAGAGCAGAAGATTATAGAAAACTAAAGCCAGCGGTGTGGAGTGCCACTAAAATGGACGCTGCTATACAAGCAATGTATGGTACAACAACAACAATAGAAGAGGGCGTTAAGCTTTCTGCTGCTAATGTTTCTTATGACTCTGCAAAAATGGCTACTGCAGCTAATGGTGCAGCCATTCCAATAGACTTTAGTACTAAAATAGAAGCTAAAACAATTTCAGTTTTTCAAGACTCAAATCCTGAATCAACTGTTTGTGTTTATACTGTAAATAAGTACTCTGTAAATACATATTCAATTAAAATTAAAATGGGTGCTCCTGGTACTGTTAAAGTTATAGTTGAGGGTACTGATGGAAAACTTTATTCTGCTACTCAAAAACTAAATGTTGCAAAAGGCGGCTGCGAAGGTTAAATCTTATTTCACTAGTGTTTTGAGCCTTGTGCTGAACAAAACTTAGTGTTAACGTAGATAAATGGACTTGTTCATTTGTCGTAATAAATAATAGGGAAAAGGCTCCCTTGAATTTATGAAATAAATTGAAGGAATATTATGAAAGTAAAAGCAAAATTAAAAAAAGGCATAGTAAAAGTTAAAGCTATGGCTAAACACGATATGGTTACTTATAATCAAGCAAAAATAAAAGGTGATATAAATAATGCAAACTTTATTACTCGTATACTTGGTACTTGTAATGGAGAGACTGTTTTTGATATGTCGACAAGTCAATTTTTATCTAAGAATCCTATTTTTAAGTTCCAGTTTAAAGGTGACTTTAAAAAAGGTGATAAGCTACTTATGAGCTGGGTAGACCTTAAAGGTAAAACAGGAAAAGGAAAAGGTAAAATTAAATAATTTTACCTCTAAATCAGAAAGGTTGGTACTATAATGTTTAAATTATTATTTAAAACCTTTCTTCTTATACTATTCACTCAAACGTTACTCTTCTCAAGAGAAATCAATATTGATAATATCATAAAAAAAGCAGCATCTTCAAACAAGCATCTATTAGTGTGGCTACATAAAACAGACTGTCCTTACTGTGGTAGGATGCAAAAACTTACATTAAATACTGATTTAGTAAAAAGTTTGATAGAAAAAAAGTTTATTTTTATTCACATTGATATTTATGACAAGGACGAAGTTACATATAAAGATTTTAAAGGTAATGGACGAAGTTTTGCTAAGTTCATGGGCTATGACTTCTACCCAACATCTCTTTTTTATGATAATAATAAAGAACTTATTTATGCTGTACCTGGTTATCAAAATAAGAAAATATATTCTGAAATCTTAGAATATATTGATAGTAAGTCATATCATACAATGGAATTTGAAGAGTTTAAGAATGAGTTGGATTTTAAAGAAGAACTATAAGGAATAAGATGGTAAATAATAGTAAAGGTAGTGTTTTAGAACTATTTATTTCCGTAAAAGGTTATGAGAATAGATTTGAAAAAGATAAACTTATTCTTGATGAACAAGGCGTACAAGAAGATAAATTCTATGCAAAAAATACTCAAAGAGCCATATTAATTGCATCTATTGATAGTTATGAAATAGCTAGTCTTAATGGTATAAGTGCACCACATAGCTCTTTAGGAGAGAATATTTTAGTAGATATAAATCTTTATCATTTAGTTCCGGGTAATAGATTGGAGATTGGGAATACACTTTTAGAAATAACTCAAAATTGTACAATATGCAATAGTTTATCTAAGGTAGATTCAGCATTACCAGAGTTATTAAAAAATGACAGAGGTATCTTTGCTAAAGTTATAAATAGTGGAACTATAAACAGAGAAGATAGTATTAATATTTTAAAATAGTTTTATAAAAAAAAGTTATTTTTTTGTATTGTTATTTATTTAAAATTAATATTGTAGACTGTAATTTAAATTATCTAAAAGGAATAAAATGAAAAGTATATATAGTATATTAATAACAACATTTGTAGCTCTAAGTATAGGTTTTAGTGGATGTGCAGCGTCTAGCTTAGGCGAAAAAACAGTTACTAAAGCAGTATCTGGAGAAAGTGTACAGGTGTTCACTACAAAAAACACAGATGGAAAAATTACGCCAAAATCAATATCTAAAGCATTTGATGAAAATGGTCTTACAATGGGTGGAAATAATGACATGAACAAGCCTTTTAAACTTAGATTTAATAAGGTCAACTACGATACTTACAACTTAGCAATGTTTCGTAATAATGCATTGAGCATTAAGCTTGTTAAAAAGTATCCACACTTTGGTAGATTAGTTCCACTAACTATGTCTATTTGGTCTGATGGAGATACTATGAATGTATCTACACTAACTTTAGCAGGTTTAGCTAGAGCTGCCAACGCTTCTGTAACTGACCCTGATTTAATAGCTTACTCTGTAATGATTAAGAAAGCTTTAAAAGCTGCAATGCCAAATGGAATCTTTAAAGAGTTAAATCATAAAGTCCTTGATCCTAAAGCTTCATATGAGCTAAATTTTTCAGCAAAAATTGATGCAGAAACTGATCCAGACGAGTGGAGAGAAGATTTTGAATCTGAGTTTGAGGGTGAGATGGAATCAATAGGTTTCTTATTTCCAAACTACATAAATATGAATGATGAACTATTTGATGAAGTTGGATACGAAGCTTATGATTTTTATATAACTTATTCAGTTTGTAAATTCGACGTTATTTTCCCAGTTTCTAAAGATACTCCTGAAGCTGGTGCTTATGCTCCATGTTCTATTTATGTTTATAAGAAAAAAGGTGAAAATAAAGTTCATGTTGGTTACCTAGGTGTAAATAACTGGATTAAAACTTTAGATATTAAAGATGAGCATGCAATTATGAAACTAAAAGAAGCGGAAAGCTCAATAAATAAAATCTTAACTGAATTGACTGAGTAAGTTATGAATAAATATGGCATGACTAAAAAGTTACTTTTAGCACTTTGTATGAGTGCTGTATCATTATCACTTAGCGCAAATGAATTTGTGCCAAGTGATAATAAAAAGTTAGCGGTAGAATATAGTTTAGAGAATTCATCACAAGAGACGGATGATAAATTTTTTAAATTTACTAAAGACATAGAAAAAATAGGGTTTTGGGTTAGTAATCCACATCATAATGTGCAAAATGTATATAAAAAAACACTTGGAATAACCGCTTTAGAACAGCTATCTTTCTCTTCCATGATAAATGATGATAAGGCAAGAGTCCTTTTTAACAAAGACCCAAGACTTGCAGGTTTTACACCATTTAATCTAGTTATATATAGAAAGAAAAAAGATTCTCAAACTGTTTTAACACACATAATGCCTGAGGCAGCACTTGATATTTTACAGATAACTGACAAAGATATAAGAAAAAGCTTTATTGATATGTTTGTACCTTTAGATGCTGAGATAGAAAAAACTTTTAAGATTACAAAAAAGAGTTATACCAAACTTCATGGGTTTACAGAAACGGGGATGATGAACTTTGAAATTCCTTTTGATAAACCAGAAGATATAGATGATTTTTTTGATAAATTTCAACAAAAATTTGAATCTACTTTTGAGAAGAAGGGTTATATTATAGCTGGCTTTTATGATATGAAATTTAGTCTTAACAGTGACAAAGATGTATTGCCTACTTTTAGTAATTTCGTAGTATGGTCTTTATGTCACATACCTTTTTCTCACACTATTTTTGATGGAAAAGATCCAATGCCAGAAGCTGCAATGTTTGCTCCATGTTCTATTTATGCGTATATAAAACCTGGTGAAAATAAAATAGTCATGGGAATGCCAACCCTAAGTGCTTGGGCAGCAGCACTTAATATTACACAAAAAGATAAATTAGAAAAGATCAAACAACTTGATATAGAGATTCCTAGTTTACTTATGAGTCTAGGTGCGGTTAGGGTAGATAATACAAATCCATTAAATAAATAATGGACTTCTTAGACAATAAAGATTTTATTTATCTTTCTTGTCTATAGCGCCTTTGGCAGATTTTATAGCACTTCCTAGAGCTGTTTTAGCTACACCCCAAGCTTGTTTTCCCATTCGCTTCGCCTCTTGTGCAGTTTCAGAATTTAAAGCCGTATCAGCCTTCTTAACAGCAGTTTTCGCAAATGTAGAAAATCTTTCTTTCATGACTTCTGCAGTCTCTTTTGAAATTTGAACTAATTCTTTTAAATCATAATGCATATTACTGTTTATTTCTAAAAGAAGTTTTTTTGTTTCTTGTGTATTTTCATTTGCTTGAGTTTGAACAACTTGTGAAAATAAAATATCTGTTTGGTTTAAATCTTCCATAATAGTATCATAGTCTTCTATAAGAATATGCTTGGCTTCAACAGGCATGAAAGCTAAGCGTTTTTTGAATCTATCAATCGCGTTAACAAGACCACTTCTCATACCTCTAAGAGATGCATTTAAAATAACATCAGCCTGAATTGGTGTTGCTTCTGCTACATCTATTGCTGATTGTAAGATAGTTGATAGAATTTTTCTTATTCTAATAGTGTTTAGAGAACCTTCTTTTATCGCTTCAAAAGTTATGTCTTTTATAACCTCTTGAGTAGTCTCACTTATATCTCCATCTTTCTCTTTTTCAAGAGCAGTAATAATAGCAGATTCTACCATTTCACCTAAAAAGTCATAAAGATCTATGGACTGTAATTTAACTTGATGAAGTTTTGAAAGGGCATCTGTTTCATTCTCTAGCTTAGTTTCTAAAGCATTAAAAACACTATACTTTTCTTCTTGAAGTTTTTCTTCTTTTTTTTCTAAAGAACGCTCAATTTGCTCTTTTTGTGCTAAAAGTGATTCAAGTTCACTCTTTAAAGTTTTAGTCTCAATGTCTAAAATTGTTGTAGCTATGACATTAATCTCGTGAAGATTCAAATCGTTAATCTTCATACTTAAATCATCGTTTAAATGATCTAAAACATTCGATACTCTTTTTTCAATGCTCTTAAACCTATGACTGTAAGAGTCTACTAAATCGTTTTTTAGTTCTTCTAAATCCATCTTAACTTCCTTAATTTATTAGTCCCATAAAGGAACTAGTCCCTTTATTCCGCTTGCGCCGCTTAGGCGACTAAAGTTTATTTTTGCGTATTACTTAAAGTACCATTTTTATGTGTTGATGTGCTTTTAGAGCTTCGTATATAAAGTTTCTATCATCTTCATTGTGGACAAGTAAATCAAGATTCATACTTACGTATTTTCCAGCTTTAGAATTGTTTGAATGAGTAAGAGTATGCTCTCTTTTTTCTATAACATCATGAATAGCTTTTTGTAAAGCTTCTTTCTCCCCAGCAATAAGTTTATAAGACCAAGTGCATGGGTATGTAAGTTCTAGTTTGTCAGTTCTATCGTTTAAAATTTCCACTATTACCTCCTGATTTCGCTTCAAGTTGCACGTGCCTGATTACCATTCCTTTATCTATAGCTTTAACCATATCATAAATTGTTAGAAGACCAACACTTGTCCCTGTAAGTGCTTCCATTTCTACTCCAGTCTGTCCCGTAAGTTTTGCAGTAACAGTTAGTTTAAACCCAGGAAGTTCTGGCATTTCTTCTACATCACAATTTATTCCACTTAGGTTCAATGGATGACACATAGGTATAAGTGTACTAGTTTGTTTAGCCCCCATAATAGCAGCAATTACAGCAGTTTGAAGTACTGGACCTTTTTTTGTCTTTTCACTTACAATCATATCATAAGCATCTTGGCTCATTTCAATTATTCCAGATGCTACCGCAACTCTTGTTGAAGGTATTTTGTCAGATACGTCAACCATTTTTGGTCTTTGATTTTCGTCTAAGTGTGTTAGGTTCATTATGTTTCTTCTTTAGTTTTTTATATTATAGCGAAGAGGAGTTAATTATTTGTTGATTAGTTTAAGAGCTTCTTCATATTCGTGAGGATGGTTTAAATTTAGAAATGGTTTTTCATTGTCGAAGTTTACGAAAGTGGTCTTTGAAGATTTTAGTGCAAAGCCAAGTTTGTGATTGTTAGTTTCTAGCATCTGAGTAAACTGCTCTTGAAGTGAACGATGATAGATACCACACATTGGTTGAATTCCAAAGTCAGTTTTTGCTATGGTTGCATCTGCATCTATTCTATCTGCATTTATAATTTCCATAATTTCTTTCTCGCTTACAAAAGGAGCATCTACACTAATGGCAAAAAAAGAGTCTTCTTTTAGCTCTTTATATATTGATACAAAACCTGCAGTTGGAGCAAAAACATTGTCTGTTTTTACATCTTCAATAAAAGAAGCATCAAAATCAAACTTATCTCTGCTTTTACAAGAAATATATACATTAGAGAAGATTTTTTTTAAACGAGAGAGTTGGAACTGTGTTAGTGTATTAAAGCCGGCAAAAGGAAGAAGAGATTTGTCTTCTCCCATTCTGCTACTTCTACCACCTGCAAAGATGACGCATGGAATATTTAGCATCTAGTTTTTAGTTAACTCGGCTTCGATACGTCTGTTTTGCGCACGGCCTTCTTTTGTAGCATTGTCTGCAACAGGGTTGTTCTCACCCATTCCAACTGAAGTTACTCTATTAGCTGATACACCTTTTTCTAGTAGTATGTCTTTTACAGCTTTGGCTCTTTTTTCTGACAATTTCTGATTATAATTTGCGCTTCCTCTACTGTCTGTATAACCAACTATTTTAGCACTGTATGAGCCATAGTTGTTTAAGAAATCTGCATATTTTTGGATATTAGCATCTGATTCTTGGTTTACAACATTAGAGTTGTTTTCAAAATTAATATGAAGATTCACTTTCACAGGACAACCATCATAATTTACAGCAGTTCCAGCACTAGTATTAGGACAGATATCTTTAGAATTTAAAACACCGTCATTGTCATCATCTCCATCTATTTTACAACCATTAGCATCTACAGTTGTTCCAACAGGAGTAGTTGGGCATTTATCTACAGAATTTAAAATGCCATCTTTGTCATCATCTCCATCTACTTTACAACCACTAGCGTCTACGGTTGTCCCAACAGAAGTTGTTGGACATTTATCCACGGAATTTAAAACACCGTCATTGTCATCATCTCCATCAACTGGTGCTGCCGCAATAGGTTCTGCAACAAGGGTTGGTTTTGCTTCAACAGGTGCAGTTTTCTTTGCTTTTTCGCCAAATGCAATATTTAGACCAGCTAGAATAGCTAAATTATTGTCATATCTTATTTCGTTATATTTTAGCATGTAAATTGCTTCAAGTTTCAAAGATACCATATCTGTGAAAGGAATTTTAGCACCAATACCTGCATCAAGAAATGCGCTATCGACATTTCCTGTTTGACCTGTATAACTGCCATCATTCATGCTCTCATAACCTACACCTGCTTTTGCAAGTGGGATTAGAAAACCAACTTTGTTATACTCATAAACACCATTTAGTGCTAAACGATAAACATCTGTATCTTCATTTCCAATACTGTAATCTGCTTTAGAATAAAAGATAGATAGTTCAGGTTTGATTATAGAATCAAGACCGTTATATTGAAACTCAGCTCCAAATGTAGCATAATCATCAAGTTCAATATTGCCCTCAGCAATATTGTAACCAATCAGAGGAGTAATCTCGTAGTTATAGTCTTTAGCCATTGCCATAGTCCCAAGCATAAGAGCTGAAATAAGAAGAAGTCTTTTCATTTTTTACCTTTTAAATTTAATATTATTAGCTATATTATAGTTATGTTTTCTTAAGTTAAAAAACGAATATTAAATCATAAACATTATATTTATGTTTTTTTAAGTTAGAAAAAAGCTTAGATTTACAATCTAGGGTCTGTTATATAACCAGTAATAGCTGAAATTGCTGCAACAGCAGAGTTCGCTAAATATACCTTAGAACTTCTTGAACCCATACGTCCTACGAAGTTACGGTTAGTTGTAGAAACTGCAACTTCGTTGTCACCTAGTATTCCCATATATCCACCAAGACATGCACCACAAGTTGGATTTGAAACTACACCACCGGCATCTATGATAATATCCATATAACCAAGTCTGTAAGCTTCTTTTAAAATTCTTTGAGTTGCTGGAGTTACTATTAAACGTACATCTTCATGAACTTTTTGCCCCTTTAGTATTTCAGAAGCAGTCTTAAGATCACCTAAACGACCATTTGTACAACTACCAATAAAGGCTTGATCAATTTTGATTTTATCGCTTACGGCTTTAGTTATAGAGTGACCGTTTGATGGTAAGAAAGGGTAAGCAATTACAGGCTCAAGCTCTGCAACATTAATATCTAAAACTTGAACATAAGATGCATCTGCATCTGAGTAGTGAATTTTAGGCTCTCTCGCTAGAGGTTTATCTGCTAAAAATTCTGCAGTAGTTTCATCGTATGCAACGATTCCACTTTTTGCTCCAGCTTCTATAGCCATGTTACACATAGAAAATCTATCGTCCATGTTTAGATATTGTATTGTACTTCCTGTAAACTCTAAAGTTTTGTATAAGGCTCCATCAACACCAATCAAGCGGATGATTTCTAAGATGATATCTTTACCAGTTGTGTATTTTCCAGGTTTTCCACTAAGGTTTACTTTAATAGACTCAGGAACTTTAAACCAGTTTCCACCGCTAATCATTGCGAAGGCTAAGTCAGTTGAACCCATACCTGTAGAAAATGCTCCAAGAGCTCCATGAGTACAAGTGTGTGAATCTGCACCAATTATTACATCACCTGGAACTACAAGACCTTTTTCTGGTAAAAGAGCATGCTCAATTCCCATGTCTTTTTCATCAAAAAAGTTTTTAAGTTTATGTTTTTTTGCGAAGTCACGAGAGATTCTAGCTTGGTTAGCAGACGCAATATCTTTTGCAGGGATAAAGTGATCTAGAACTATAGAAAATCCATCTGGATTAGCAAGTTGTGTTGCACCACTAAGATTAAAAGCACTGATTGAGATAGGAGTAGTAATGTCATTTCCAATAACCATGTCAATTTTTGAGCGGATGATTTCTCCTGCAAAAACTTCTTTTCCAACATGTTGTGAAAATATTTTCTCTGTTATAGTTTGAGCCATAATAAACCTTTATAATAATTAATAATTTTGCGATTATACCATTTAAGATTTAAAATTAGAGTGAAAATGAGTTAATATGAGTTGTGTGACGATTTAACACAATGCGAAAATAAAGTTTTGGAGTACAATCTATGTTGATAAGAATAAATAATTTTATAAAAGATAATAATAACAAAATGATATATGATATTTTTCCACCATCAGAAGCTTTACAAGGGATTGTTAAACAATATCTTGTAATCAACTCATTAGATGGAATAGAAGAGATTCTTTTTTTACCAAATGGATGTAACTTTATAGTTTTTAACAGAGGAGTCAAAGGCTATTCAAAGGTTTACAATGGAGATGGCAAATATGAAATGCCTGAAAAGTACTCTATAAGTGTAAAAACAAATAAAGTAAAAAGTTTTGTTTTCAGTAATTCTACAATCGAAGAAGTAGAATTTCCAATTATTCTTACAGAATTAACACCTGTTGGTTATTATATACTCTTTAACAAACAAACATCAGATTTAAAGACTACCTATCAAGAGTTAGAAGATGATATTGTTGAAACTTATTTTAAAGATTTATACACACACAATAATATACAAGAAGAGCTTGAGTATTTAAATACTTCGTTAAATGAACTAAAACTCGCACAAAATACACCCCACGTAATGGCATTAGATGTAATTGATGAAATTATTAATACATATAGATTTGAAGTAACGGTAGAGCATCTTGCTAAAGAGTTCGGATGTAGTAGAAGCACTCTAGAGAGACAGTTTAAAACAGTTGTTGGGTTGACCCCAAAAAATTTCATTTTTGTTGCAAAATTTTGTAAAACTGTTTTGGCATATATTAATGATAAATCTACTTTTAACGAACTTGAATACTTATATAGTGATAACTCACATATGAATGCTGTGTTTAAAAAGTTTCTTGGTGTTGGACCAAGTGT
Organism: Sulfurimonas sp.; assembly: GCA_047633475.1. Taxonomy (GTDB): domain Bacteria; phylum Campylobacterota; class Campylobacteria; order Campylobacterales; family Sulfurimonadaceae; genus Sulfurimonas. Next base: position 21,850 of record JBLIEY010000005.1, on the reverse strand, counting down.
CCTCCTAGCTGAAGTCGCTAAAAATAACCTACTTGTATATCAAGCGAAAAGACTAAAGAGTAGCTAGATGATAAGCTATCAAGAGAAAAAACGTTTAATTGTAAAAATAATAATTATAGTCGTTATGTCTTTGGTTGTTTTATCTGTTATTCGTTTTTTTCTTATAGATGATGAGGTAGAAAGCCTCTCTTCCTTATATTACAGTCTTATTTTTAAAGAGTTCTGCATTTCTTTTTCATCTGCTTTATTTATTCTAGCTGTGTTATATTTATTTACTAAAAAAGATTTTATTAAATTTAATCATAAAGCAGTGTCTTACGCATATACAGATGCTTTGACAGGATTAAAAAATCGTCACCATTTAAAAAAGTCTTTAGAAGATTTTAAAGTTATAGGCACACAAGATTCAAACTACGCAGTTGTGTTTATAGATATTGATAGATTTAAACTAGTAAACGATACTTTTGGGCATTCAACAGGAGACTGCGTACTTAAAAGTCTTGCAAACAATCTTCAGTCGGCCATTAGACCTGGAGATACACTTTGTCGTTATGGTGGTGAAGAATTTGTTATTATCTTTTGCAATATCTTTAAAGAAGATGCCATAAATAGAACAGAGCAAATAAGAAGTAGTGTAGAAACAAAGACTTTTAACTGTATAGGGCAAAAGATTACGATTTCAGCAGGTATTAGCTTTGGTTCAAGTGGTGATGACATAAAAGAAATAATGGAAAACTCTGATAAAGCACTATATAGAGCCAAAAATGCAGGAAGAAACTGTGTTAAAGTTTTTGATGCAACTAAGTAACTTCCCTTTATTTAACCTATAGGCTCTACTTTAGAGCTTGTTTTGTAAAATCTATTGAACAAAAGAACATTGCTGCAAAAATAGGGTTTATTGTTACATTATTATCTTCTATAGATTCAAAGATTTTAAAAGAAAATCCTACTCCGTTATCTGGATTAACTGCAGTTACCGTAAATTCTATAGGTGCTAAAGTTTTAACCATATTTAAGATTTTTTTCTTTTTCTTCTCACTGTCATTTTCAAGAATATTAAATTTTTTATTATCAGAACTTTTATGAGAGCGAAATACATCTTCCAATATATCTAGTTTATCTTTGAAAACTATTTTGTTCCACGTTATGCTAGCTTCTGCAGAATCTATTCTACAAGCTTTGTGCATAAGTGCATTCGGTTTTCTTTCTTTCATTGCTTCTATGAGTGCTAAAAGAAAGTTAGTTCCACCAATAGAGTCTGCACTTTTTTTCATAAGTAAATGAAGTAAAGCTTTTGTCTCGTCGTTTTGTTTGTTATAATTACACATGTTTATACCTTTAACTGGAATTATACCTTAAATAAACAAGTAGGTCAGTTTCGTTTAAGCATATCGTAATAACAATCCTATTATTATGTCAAAAGTTAAACAAGACAAAATTTGTCTTAATTAAAATTTATCCTATTTAGAGGAAAAAAGATGCAAGTTTATTTAGACAACAACGCTACAACAATGGTAGACCCTTTAGTTGTAGAAGTTATGCAACCATTTTTTAGTGAATTATATGGAAATCCGAGTTCACTTCATAAATTTGGAACGGCATCACACCCTGCTTTAAGCAATGCTTTAAACCAGGTTTACACTGCAATAAATGCTAGTGATAATGACGATATAGTGTTTACTTCCTGTGCAACTGAGTCTAATAACTGGGTATTACAGTCAGTTTATACTGACCATATTGTGAATGGTGATAAAAATCACATAGTAACAACAGAGGTTGAACATCCGTCAGTTTTAGAAACTTGTAGATTTTTGGAAGAGCAAGGTGTAAAAGTTACATATCTTCCTGTAAATGATCAAGGTGTAGTAGAAGCAAATATAGTTAAAAGTTTTATAACAGACAAAACAGCTTTAGTTTCTGTAATGTGGGCTTCTAATGAGACAGGGATGATAAACCCTATTAAAGAAATTGGTGAAATTTGTAAAGAAAAAGGTGTTCTTTTCCATTCAGATGCTGTTCAAGCCGTTGGTAAGATTCCAGTTGATTTACAAGCTGTTCATATTGACTTTGTTTCAATGTCTGCACATAAATTTCATGGACCTAAAGGTATAGGGGCTCTTTATATTAAAGACTCTCAATCACTTTCTCCACTTTTACATGGTGGTGACCAGATGGGTGGTCGTCGTTCAGGTACACTAAATGTTCCTTACATCGTTGGTATGGGTAAAGCTATAGAGCTTGCTACATCTAACATTGAAGAAAAGATGAGCAAAATAAGAGCTAAAAGAGACCGTCTAGAAGATTCAATTTTAGAACTTAGTGATACATTTGTAGTCGGTGATAGAGAAAATCGTACACCAAATACTATACTAATATCTATTAAAGGTGTTGAAGGTGAAGGTATGCTTTGGGACTTAAACAATGGTCAAATTGGTGCGTCTACAGGTTCAGCTTGTGCAAGTGCAGACCTTGAAGCAAATACTGTTATGTTGGCTATAGGTGCTGACAATGAACTTGCTCACACTGGTATTAGACTAAGTCTTAGTCGTTTTACTACAGATGCTGAGGTTGATTATGCAATCGCACACTTTAAAGATGCCGTTGCAAGACTTAGAGCAATCTCAAGTTCTTTTGCTTTACAAAAACCAACAGATGGTGGAGAAGTTAAAGAGTGTGAATTACACCATCATTAACTAGTTAATGATGGTGCCTCTACTAATGAGAACGACATTTGAGCAAAAGCCCAAATGTCTACGCTAACCGCTAAGGCACTAAAGCTTGCTTCTTTCGAAGCAGAGTTTCAGAGCACAAGGTGCGAGAGCTTCCTGTTGAAGGAAACCTAGTGTTAACGTAGGTAGCGGAATTACTTCCGATACCGTGATAAATGATAGGGAAAAGGTTCCCTTGAAATTTATAAAATAAATTATAAGGAATATATTATGGCAAAAGCTGATATGTTAGGAGCGTCTCTTTGGGACGCTTATTCGAATAAAGTAACAACATTAATGAATAATCCTCAGCATCAAGGTGAAATCTTTGAAGCTGACGCGACACAACGTGGTAACAAACTTATTGTTGCTGACTTTGGTGCAGAATCTTGTGGAGATGCAGTACGTTTATACTGGGAGATTGATCCAAGTAACGACAAAATTGTAAACTCAAAATTTAAATCTTTTGGTTGTGGTACTGCTATCGCATCTAGCGATGTTATGACTGAACTTTGTATTGGTTTAACAGTTGATGAAGCTGTAAAGATTACAAACATTGATGTTGAAATGGCTCTTCGTGATGACCCTGAGACTCCTGCAGTTCCACCTCAAAAGATGCACTGTTCAGTTATGGCTTATGATGTTATCAAAAAAGCTGCTGGTCTTTACAAAGGTGTAGATGCTGAGAGTTTTGAAGAAGAAATCATAGTTTGTGAATGTGCTCGTGTTAGTCTTAATACTTTAAGAGAAGTTATTAAACTAAATGACTTAACAACTATTGATCAAATAACTGATTATACAAAAGCTGGTGGTTTTTGTAAGTCTTGTATCAAGCCTGGTGGTCACGAAGCTAGAGAGTGGTATTTAGTTGATATCTTAAGAGATACTCGTAAAGAAATGGATGAAGAAAAAATGAAAGCTGCTGCAGATGCTGGTGCATCTGGTGATTTTGCTAGCATGACTCTTGTTCAGCAAATTAAAGCAGTAGATGCTGTAATAGATGAGAGCGTTCGTCAGTTCCTTGTTATGGATGGTGGAGATATGGAAGTTATAGACATTAAGTCTAGTGATGAAAATATTGATATTTATATTCGTTACCTTGGTGCTTGTAACGGCTGTGCATCTTCAGCAACAGGTACACTTTACGCGATAGAATCAACTCTTAAAGAAAAACTTTCTAAAAATATCCGCGTTCTACCTATCTAATGCCTTCGGCTTGAGCGTATGGAATGTTCTTCGAAGAAGAATGTTCACGGAAGCTCAAAATAGAGCCGAAGGTAATTCGGCTTACACACTCTTTTGAGTGTTAAATACAATTTTTTCAATAAAACTACATCTTTATACTCAAAAAATCTAAAAACCCACTACAATTCGCTATTAATATTAGGTACGCATATGAACCACTCTATATATTCAAAAATATCAGATGCTTTAGTTGAAGATGGGTATATAGTAATACAAAATGCTATAAGCAAAAATCTATCACATTCACTTTTAAAAGATGCAAAAATTGAAAATAATTTTAAAAGAGCTGGAATCTCAAGTTCTCCCTCTGTAAAAATAGATACAAGCAGAAGAAGAGATAAAATCCATTGGCTTGATGATGATGGTTCAGTAAGAAGTGAATTTTTAGCATTTACTGATGGACTAAAAGAGCATCTAAACAGAACACTTTTTTTGGTTTTAACATATTATGAAAGTCATTACGCTATCTATAATACTGGTGATTTTTATGAGACCCATCTAGATGCTTTTAAAAATTCCGTAAATCGTATAGTAACTACTGTCTATTATTTAAATGACGGCTGGAGAGAGGGCGATGGAGGAGAGTTAGTTATATATAATGAATCTAATGAATTCTTAATAAAAGTAGTTCCAGAAGCAGATACATTGGTCGTCTTTTTGAGTGAGAGATTTCCACATGAAGTTTTACCAGCCAAGAGAAAAAGGTACTCAATAGCTGGATGGTTTAGGATAGATAAGGCTCTATAGCTACTCTTTACCATTTTCCATTTATCATAGTAGACGTTAGCCCTTTTTCATTTCTATTTTCTGCAACAATAACACCGATTATATGTAGTGGTACAAAATATAAAATTACATTAAATACAAGTTCATGAATCTCTTTTATATTATGAGCTGTTTCTTTTATGAGTCCCAACTCTTCATGAAAATGAATTACTAAACCGCTAATTGCCATAAAAGTAAGAGTTGCATAAATTATATAGTATGAAAGCTGTACAGCTTTTTTATGTAGAGTTAAAGAGCTAAAAGATTTCCTCTTTGAAGTGTCTTTAAAATACAAATATATTCTAAAAAGAATTAAAAAAGCTAAGGCATATCCTAATATGATATGCCATTCCCACATACCTGCACGAACAGCTTTCGCTAAAATTTTTGCTTGCTCAGCTGTAACTTCAACATTCATATCAAGAAGCTTGTTCATTAATATTTCAGAATTGCTTCTCCAGCTAAGAAATGTCTTGCGTAAGAAAACTGTAGCAAGTAAACCTAAAACAACAATTGCATTGAGCCAGTGCCATATACGAAAAAACAGTGAATACTTCATTTTAACTCCTTTAGATTATAAATATACATTTGCTTAAAAAACGATTCTCTCGTTTTGTGATATTATATCGAATATGAAATATATAATAATAAAAAATATAAATATACCAGAACTTGAAATATATAAAAAGCTCAGAGATAATGCTTTTACAGAAGATAACAGCTTTATAGCAGATAGTCCTAAAGTTGTAAATATACTACTAAATAGCGACATAGAAGTTAAAAGCATCTTGGCTACAAAAGAGTATTATGATGAATTTTCAGGCTTAATTAGTTCAAAGAAAATAGATAAACTCTTTCTTGTAGATAAGTCTGAGATGCAAAACATTGTTGGACATAAAATTCATCATAACTGTATGATGCATGGTATTCGTCCTAAAGAGAATTTGTTGAATGAACTTGGGGATAACATCATTATGCTAGATGCTATAACTTCAACAGAAAATGTTGGTGCTATAGCAAGAAGTGCTGCCGCTCTGGGAGTCACATCGTACCTAGTACCAAAACAATCTCCTCACCCTTATGCAAGACGAGCATTAAGAGTTTCTATGGGTTATGTGAGTAAGTTGAAAGTACATGTATATGAAGATATTTTCCAAACAATAAAAGCACTGAAATCAGATGGATATAGAATATTCGCAGCAGAGGTAAGTCCAGAAGCGACACTTCTCTCTCAAGTAAAGAGTCCTCAAAAATGGGTTCTTCTTATGGGGCATGAAGGTAAGGGAATCTCGCAAGAAGTTCTTAATGTCTGTGATGAAGTATTAAGAATAGAGATGGCTGATGACGTGAAGAGTTTTAATGTTGGGATGGCAGCATCTATTATGATGTATCAACTAAAACACACAAGCCAACTTTTGTAAGACATTCTTTAGTTACAATATATGCAATCAAAGAAAAAGGATTGTAATGGAAAATGTATACTTAGGACGCCAACCAATTCTTGATGTTAAAGGCGATCTCGTCGCCTATGATATTTTATATAGAGGTTCTGATAAAGCGGCCAACATAGGGAATGATCGTTTCGCCAGTGCTTCAGTTATAAGTAATATTTTAAATAAATTTGGAACAAATAGTATTCTTGGTAGTCGTAGAGCCTTTGTAAAAATTGATAAAAAATTTTTACTTAATGATATTATCTTTTCTATACCAAAAGAGTTTTTTATTTTTTCACTTTTTGAAAATATAGAAATGGATGAGAGGGTGGTTGAGAGACTTCAGCAACTTTATGCTAAAAATTATTTAATCGCCATAAACAATGTAACTCTACATGAAGATAAGATGTTAGAGTTTGCAAAAATTTATAAAGAGTTGTCATACATAAAGATAAATCTTGACGGAGAAATTGACCCTAATACAAAAGAGATGATAAGTGAGCTTAAATCTCATGATATCAAAATCGTTGGTTGCAAGATAGAAGATAACTCACACTGTGAACTTGCAAAAGAACTTGGGTGTGATATGTTTGAAGGTTACTTTTTTGCAAAACCAAATATTATGGAAAATGCAAAGTATGAAGCATCTCAAATCAATGTAATAAAACTTTACAACCTAATCATAAATGATACAAATATAGATGAAATTACCTCAGAATTTGAAAATAATTACGAGATTACAGTTCAACTGCTTCGTTATATAAACTCATGTGTATTTCATTTTAGAAGCAGAATATCTTCTGTTCATCATATTTTGACTTTAGTTGGTAGACAGCCACTATCAAAATGGTTGATGTTGATGATATACGCAAAATCTGTAAGAAAAATATCTAAGCAGTCACCTTTAATGCTGATGGTTAAAAGTAGAACAGAGTTAATGGAGAACATCTTAAAAGCTGTTAATCCTGATGTGAAAAGTAATGCTTTAGGAGAGGCATATTTTGTGGGAGTTTTATCACTTATAGATACTCTTTTTAGTGTTAAACTTGAGATAATTTTAAAAGAGTTGAACATATCCGATGAGGTTACAAATGCTTTACTAAAAGACGAAGGCTTGTTGGGCGAAATATATGCTCTTATAAGAGATATAGAAGCTTTTGACACAGAGTCATCACATATATTTACTTCAAAATATAATTTAGGAACTCATCAGATAGAAGATATAGTTCTTAAAAGTATGGAAGAAGTGACAATTTTTGAAGAAGCAATGACAGCGTAGAAGAATACAGCTATAATTTTACACTTATATACAAAAGGTACAGTTATGGATGGCACTAAAAGAATAAATATTAAAAATGGCAAAAGCGTAGCTATAGTTCTAAAACAAGACCAGGATACTGGACTTCTTACAGACGGCATAGTCCGTGATATATTAACAAAATCTCCTACTCATCCTCATGGCATTAAAGTGCGTCTTATGAGTGGTGAAGTTGGACGAGTAAAGGAGATCTACTAATGAAATTCTCAATACTGCCTCTCTCTGAGGAGATGCTTCATAACCTAAACGAAATCGGTTACACAGAAATGACTCCTATTCAAGCTGAGTCACTTCCTTACATACTTGATGGTAAAGATGTAATTGCTCAGGCAAAAACAGGTTCAGGTAAAACAGCTGCTTTTGGAATAGGGCTTCTTACAAGACTGCAAGTTAAAAAGTTTAGAGTTCAGTCTCTTGTTCTTTGTCCAACTCGTGAGTTGGCAGACCAAGTAGCAAAAGAGCTTCGTATGCTTGCCCGCGCTACACATAATGTTAAGATTTTAACTCTTTGCGGCGGAGCTGCTTTTGGTCCACAGCTTGGTTCGCTTGAGCACGGTGCACACATTATTGTTGGAACTCCTGGAAGAATTTTAAAGCACCTAAAAAAAGCGACTCTATCTCTTGATGACTTAGAGATGCTGGTTCTTGATGAAGCAGATAGAATGCTAGATATGGGCTTTAGCGAAGAGATAAATGAAGTTTTAACATTTACAAAAAAGAGAAAACAGACACTTCTTTTCTCTGCTACTTATACAGATGAAGTCTTGGATGTTAGTAAAAATCTTCAGCATGAAGCTGTTAGTGTAAAGACAACTTCTACTGAGACAGCAAACAATATAACTGAGAGATTTTACGAAGTAAATGATCATCAAAAACTAGAGACTCTTGTAAATATTTTGAGTAATTTTAAACCTGAAAATGTCATAATCTTTACAAATACAAAGATAGAAGCAAAAGAATTATCAGAAGATTTACTAAAGAAAAAGATAGATTCTCTTGCAATTCACGGAGACCTTGAACAGTATGAGAGAAATGATGTTTTAGTACAGTTCTCAAACAAAAGCTGCCCAGTTCTTATAGCTACAGATGTTGCGGCTCGTGGTTTAGACATCAAAGAACTTTCTATGGTTATCAACTATAACCTTCCTCATGGAGACGAGACTTACACTCACCGAATCGGGAGAACAGGACGTGCTGGTAAAGATGGTTTGGCATTTACACTTTCTAGTAGTTATGAAGCTGATAAGGCTAATGAATATAGAAATGAAACAAGACTTTTTGAAGATGCCGGAGAGCTTAAAACTGTTAACGGTTTTGAGATGAAACCTCAGTATGTAACGCTTGTTATAGAGGGCGGGAAAAAAGACAAAGTTCGTGCAGGAGATTTACTCGGTGCACTAACAGGAGATGCTGGACTTAAAGGTAGCTCTATCGGTAAAATAGATATTTATGAACGTCAAAGTTATGTTGCCATAGAACGGTCTCTTATAGACGAGGCACATAAGCAGCTTAAAAATGGAAAGATTAAAGGTAGAAAATTCTCTGTTTGGGTATTATAATGAAGTATTTCTTACTATTAATTTTAATAATGACAACTCTTGTTGCAAAGGATAAAAGTATGAGTATCTATGATTTCAATCTTATAAATATTGATGGAAAAGAAGTCCCTATGTCTAGTTATAAGGGAAAAGTTTTACTGATTGTAAACGTTGCAAGTGAGTGTGGATTTACACCTCAATATGAAGGTTTAGAAAAACTATATCAAGCATATAAAGATCAAGGATTTATGGTTCTTGGATTCCCATCAAACCAGTTTGGAGAACAAGAATCAGGAAGTAATGAAAAAATAAAGTTCTTTTGTCAAGGAACTTATGATGTCCATTTTGATATGTTTTCTAAAGTAGATGTTAATGGTGATAATGCTTCACCTCTATATAAATATCTAAAAGACGAACAAGGTGGTTTTTTGTGGATGGATGGAATCAAGTGGAACTTTACAAAGTTTTTAATAGATGCTAATGGTAAAGTAATAGATAGATATGCCCCTACAACTAAGCCACAAGATATAAAAAAAGATATAGAAAAACTACTGAAGTAGATGAAAGAGTTAAAATACTTAAATCATTATCCAGCTGGTGTAAAAGAGCAGGTACACCAGCTTATAAAAGCGGATAAACTCTCCTCGCATCTCTTAAAAAAATATCCATCTTCACATGATAAAAAGAGTGATAAAACACTTTTTGCTTATGCAAATGACTTGAAAAATCAACATTTAAAAAAAGCATCTCCACTAAGTAAAGTAATTTATGATGGGAAAATAAATGTAATTCACAATGCTTTAGGCACGCATCATTTTATCTCTAGAGTGCAGGGTGGTAAATTAAAAGCGAAGAATGAGATACGCATAGCATCTATGTTTAAGAGTGTACCTGAGGATTTTTTAGAGATGATAGTTGTACACGAATTAGCTCACTTTAAAGAAAAAGAACATAACAAAGCTTTTTACAAACTTTGTGAATATATGCAGCCTACTTATCATCAAGTTGAATTTGATTTAAGACTTTACCTTACTCATATAGAGATGAATGGAAAAATTCAAGATTGGATTTAATTAAACATATAAAGGGAAATAATGAAAGTTAAAAATATACTTATGGTTTGGGCTATCCTAGTTGCTACATGCTTATTTGCAGTAGATAAAAATGAAGATATGTATGTGCAAAGAGGTGAAGAGTTATATATGCAAAAGTGTGTATCTTGTCATTTAATGGAGATGCCAGAAGATAGATCACAGATGCTTGGTCCTCCTTTAACAGGATTAATCTACCATATGTATAAGAAGTTGATTACTGATGAAAAAGTTTTTAAACATACTATGAATTTTACTATTAATCCTTCAAAAGAAACAACAATATGTGAAAGATGTATAAAGAGAAATGGACTTATGATATCTTTAAGAAATATGATTACAGATAACGAGTTATATATAGTTTCTAAGTGGATGGTTGATAATAAAAAAAGATTTACTTTTGATAAAAAAAAGTAAGAAGATTAAGTCAAACAATCATTAGCTTAACTGATTTTTTAGTTAAGTTATGATTATGCTATAAAAGATACAATTATACAAAATTTATATACATAGGACTGAAATATGAAAAAAATTCTTGCTTCAACAGCATTAATTGCTGCGTTAATTCTACCAAGTGCACTAAGTGCAGATCAAGCAAAAGGCTTAAATGTTTTAGTAAACTCTGCTAATCCTCAAACTCAGGCAATGGCAATGGTTTTATCTCTTATGAGTTTAACGAAACATAACAAAGCTGTAAATATAGTTTTATGTGGAGTTGCTGGAGACTTAGCTGATAAAAATATCAATGGTGTACCTGTAAAAAGACCAAACGGTAAGGCTCCATCAGCAAAAGATCATTTAAAACTACTAATCAAAAAAGGTGCCCACGTAGAAGTATGTCCACTTTATTTACCAAATGCAGGTAAAGATGCTTCAATTCTTTTAGAAGGAATTACTGTTGCAAAGCCACCAGTAGTTGCAGGAAATCTTTTAAATAAAGACTTTCAAAATATCACTTTCTAAAGTGATATTTTAACTTAACTCTTCTATTCTTTGCTCGTAAATATCGTTTATTCCGTCAAGTTCGGTTTGAACGATTTCGAGCTCTTCAAATGCTTTTTCTACAGATTCTTCTTCTTGTGAGACTAGTTTTGTAAGTTCCATTAGTTTAGAACTTTCTCCAGATTTTGAGACTTCTATAAGTCCATGATGATGAATCTCTAAGCGTTCTTCAGTTTCCACGATTTTATTCTCTAATTTTTCTACTTTTTTCTTTAGAGAAGATGTTAGTTTATTCCTCTCTCTGACCATCTCAGCTTTTAGCTTTTTATTTTCTTTGTGGTTGCCTTTTGGAGCCGCTTTTACTTTTTGTTCTTTTTCTTCATCTTCCCAGCCAATCTTTTCTAGGAAGTCATTATATCCACCGTCAAAGTACTCAGCACCATCTTTTGCAAAGATAATCAGTCTATCACATACCCTACGTAAAAGTTCCTCGGAGTGAGTTACGATGATAACTGAACCTTTGAATTTTTTTATAGCTTTGGTCAATGCTTCAATACTATCCATGTCGAGGTGATTTGTAGGCTCATCCAGAAAAAGAAGATTCACATTACGAGCGATAATTTGACCTAACATTACACGACTTTTTTCTCCACCTGAGAGAAGTGAGATTTTCTTTTTAGCCGCATCTCCGCTAAACATCATCCCGCCACAGATGCTTCTAACACTTGCTTCTGAGAGTTTTGAATTTCCTACATATATTTCATCCATAACCGTGTTCTTATCACTAAGGTGTGCAATATTTGTCTGACCAAAGTGAGCAAACGAAGTAGACCCGTGAAATTCAACTTCACCACTTAGTTGTTTTAGCTCTTTTGCAATGGTATTTAAAAGAGTTGATTTTCCCTTACCATTTTTACCAATGATACCAAGGCATTCACCTTTTTCTAATGTAAAAGAAATTTTATCAAAGAGGATATTATCTGGTGTATAACCAAACTTCAAATCTTTAACATCTAGTAAAATTTTTGCTGGTGTATCTTTGAAGTTAAAGTTAAATTCTAAATTATTGTCAAAATTTAAATCATCAAGTAGTTCCATTTTCTCTAACTCTTTTACTTTTGACTGTGCTCTTGTTGCTGTAGAAGCGCGGGCTTTGTTTTTAGCAATAAACTCTTGAATTTCTTTTACTTTTTTGTCTTGTGCAATTTTTTGTTTTGTATGAAGCTCATCATTCGCTTGAAGTTGCTCGTAAAACTTGTGTGTATCACCTGGAATAAGTTCTATTTTTTTACGAACCAAACCCATAGTATGAGTTGTGATGGAATCCATAAAATTCCTGTCGTGAGTAATCAAAATAACTTCACCTTGGAATGCGCGGAGGAAATTCTTTAGCCATCTAAGAGAGACGATATCCAAGTAGTTGGTAGGCTCATCTAAAAGAAGTAGGTTTGGCTCAGTAACTAGGAGTTTTGCAAGGTTGATTCGGATTTGATAACCACCTGAAAAAGAGAGAGGATCTTTGTCTAGGTCTTCTTGACCAAACCCAAGACCAAATAAAATCTTCTCGACTCTATAAACATCGTACTTCATCTCTTCTTCAAGAGCGAGGGCGGCTTCTTCTCTAAGAGTTGATTCACTAAACGTAAGATGCTGTTTTAGTGTGCCTATCTTGTAACCTTTAGGGATGACAATTTCACCACTATCAGCTGTTTCTTCATTAAGGATAAGTTTAAAAAGAGTAGATTTTCCACTACCGTTTCGACCGACAAGACCGATGCGGTTTCCTGAGTTTAGTTTAAAGCTTAAGTCTGAAAAAAGCTCCTGTGATGAGTAGCTTTTCGAAATATTTGTTAGTTGTATCATAATTCTCTTTTTTATCTTTTATTTGCTTATTTTATCACAAAGTAGAAGAGAAAATTAAACTAAGTCCTACTTTGCCTTTTTCATTATCTACTGAGACCACTTCTATTTGAGGCAGAAATTGATTTAGTGATAGTACTTCTAGTGGATGTGCTATACGTTTTTCACTCATCTTGGAAATGTGAATCATTCCATCATTCTTAAGTCCAATATCAACAAAAGCACCAAAGTCAGCTATGTTACGAACGACTCCCGAAACAAAACTACCCTCTTTAAGCATTTTAATGTCCGTTACGTCATCTTTGAATGGAATGGCAGGCAAATCCTCTCTTGGATCAAAACCGGGCTTTATAAGCTCTTTAATGATGTCTTTTAGAGTTTCTTTCCCAACGCCTAATTCTCTAGATTTTGCATCTGCATCTATGCTACTTAATTCTAAGCCATTTAGTTGTTTTGCTACATCGTAACTCTCTGGATGGATACCAGAGTTGTCAAAGATATTTTTACCATTTTTTATGCGAATAAATCCAGCCGCTTGCTCATAAGCTTTTTTGCCAAGACCTTTTACTTTTAGTAGTTCATTTTTTGTATTAAAGTTTCCATTTTCTGAGCGATATAAAATGATATTTTGAGCTATCTTTGCCCCGATTCCTGCAACATGAGAAAGCAGAGATGCAGATGCAGAGTTTATATCTACACCTACACGGTTTACTAAGTCACAAGTCACATCATCAAGCCTTTTTACTAAAAGTTTCTGGTCAACATCGTGCTGGTATTGACCGATGCCAAGAGACTTTGGATCTATCTTTACTAAAGTTGCCATTGGGTCACGAAGTCTTTGAACGATGGAAATAGCACCACGAATAGTTACATCTAGGTCTGGGTATTCATCTTGTGCGAGTTTAGATGCAGAGTAGACAGATGCTCCGGCTTCTGAGACTACAGTATAGTTTAGATTAGTTCCTTCTTCGCGGTTTATGCGAGCGAAAAACTCTTGTGTCTCACGTGAACCTGTGCCATTTCCTATTGCTATTCCTGTGATGTTATACTTCTTTGTTAGTGTTAGTATTATTCTTTTTGAATTCTCGTAATCGTTCTTTGGTTGCGTAGGATAGATAACAGCAGACTCTAAATAGTTTGAGTTTTCATCTATAACAGCTAACTTACATCCACTAACAAATGCAGGGTCAACTCCTAAAAGTACTCTCTTTGTAACAGGAGGAGTCATAAGAAGTTGGTTGAGGTTTTTACCAAAAACATTGATGGCAGATATGTCGGCTTTTTCTTTAACCTCGCTGTGAACTTCTCTTTCTAGTGAAGGGAGAAGAAGTCTTTTTAGTCCATCTTTATAAGCATCAAACAGAAATTCTTTTGAGCTAGATGCATTACGTGGAATTTTGTATTGTCTTATGTTCTCTTCTATACGGTCTGTGTCTGTTGTGATTTTTACAGATAACTCTTTTTCTTTGACGCCACGCATAATGGCAAGATAGCGATGCGAAGGAATATAAGCAATTTTTTCACTTTTACCAGCGAAGTTTTTAAAAGTTCCATTTTCATCAAAGTTCTTAGTTTTTTTAGTTTCTAAGTTTCCGTAGCGAAGTAAAGAGTTACGTATGGCTTCACGCTCACGAGGAAGGTCGGCATATCTCTCAGCTAAAATATCCTGAGCACCTTTTATTGCATCTTCAGAAGATGCTACTTTGCCTTTTACAAACTTTTGCGCTTCTTGCTTGAACTCAGATGCTGTAAGTCTAGCACTTTGTAATGTGTTCGCAAGTGGAGTCAAACCATTTGCCATCGCCGCCATAGCGCGAGAACTTTTTTTCTCTTTAAAAGGTCGGTAAATATCTTCAACTGTACGAATTGTCTCAGCATCTGCGATACTTTTCTTTATATCATCTGTTAAAGTTGCTCTCTCAGCAATAAGACGAGAAACTTCTTCTTTACGCTCTAGTAAATTTCTAGCACTTACATAAATAGTTTCAAATTCACGAAGAACTTCATCGCTAACACCACCAGTCATCTCTTTACGATAACGTGCAATGAATGGAATTGTTGAGCCTTCATCGAGAAGTTTTAAAATATTTTCAATTTGTTCTTTTTTGAGGTTTGTTTTTTGTGTTAGTAGTGTTATTAGACTTTGCATAGTTTATAATTCTCTTTTATGGAATTATACAGTCTTATTTAGTTCTCACAATAGAATTTCTATTAGAAATTGCTTATAGGAAGTTTTTTACCTCTTTTTTAGCTTTAAAACATTCAAACACATAACAAACTCCCCATATTGCAAAAGAAGAAAAAAGTACAAATACAATAACAAGAGGTAAGATAGTAATATCTTCTACAGGAAATAGACATACAGTATTTTCCATACATCCATTTTTAAAGTACATAGACTTATCTTCTTTTGGAAGCATCCATAATAGTACTTTCATATAAGAAATAAACATATCAAGCATAAATACTCTTTAAACCCTAAACTTTCCAAGTTCACTATCTAACTTCATAGACATAGAAGAAAGATGTTCAGCGGCACTAGCAACTTCTTCAACACTTCTGGAATTAGAACTCACAATTTCATTAATTTCTTCAATCTTTTGGATTATATGATTGATTGATTGATTAACTTTCTCAAAGTCTTTGGCACTCTTATGATTATTAAGAATGTTTTCTTCAAGAACTGCTACATTCTTACTAACATTAACTTCTAGCTTAGAAGAAGTTTCAGATAGATCTAGTATCTCTTTAGAGCTAGAATCCATTTCATCACTAGTTTCTGCAATGGACTGAACCACAACATTAATAGTACTATTGATTTCAACTAAAGACTTTTGAGTACGTTCAGCTAGTTTTCTAACTTCATCTGCAACTACAGCAAATCCACGTCCATGCTCTCCAGCTCGTGCAGCTTCAATTGCAGCATTTAGAGCTAAAAGGTTTGTTTGATCTGCAATATCTGCAATAACAGTTAATACATCTTTCACATCTTTTGTATTCTGCGCAGCATCTTTGAGTTTTAAAGCTAAAGCTAACTCTTTCTCAGAACTATCTTGTAACTTTGTATTAAGCATATTCATCTCTTCTTGAATATTTTGAAAGTTCTTATTAGCAATATCTAGCTGTTGACTATTATTTTTAATATTAAGAGTAGAAGCTTCTACTTCTTTTAAGACTTCATTACCTTTTTCTACACTAGATAAAACCATTAAACTCTCTTCTTCTGAGCGCTTACCAACAGCATGTGATGTAGTGGAAAGTTCATGAGAAATAGAAGCATTCTCACTACTTGTTGCTTTAGATTCAATAAGAAGATTCTGAATCTTTTCTATAAACATATTAATAGATTTTGCAATTTCACCTAATTCATCTTTAGATTTAACTGATAGTCTTTGTGTTAAATCTCCTTCTCCTATACTTAAGTCTTTAACCATTAGTTCTAAAGCTGTAAGTGGTTTAAATTGGAAATAAAGTAATAAATAGATACCTAAAGCAATTAAAAGAAGAAATCCAAAGCTTATAAATAGTAAATATGTAGTTTGTTGGTCTAAGTGTTTAAAAGCTACATCTTTGTCCATAACTACTAGTACTTTCCAACCTGTTAATTCTACTGTATCAAAAAGCATTACCTTTTGAGAGTCGCCAACTTTAAATTGTACTAGACCTGATTTTTGAGAAAAGATTTTATCTTCTAACCATCCAAGCTCAGGTTTATCTTCTTTTAAAGAGATATTTATAAGCTTTTTATTTGTGTGAAAAATATTCTTTCTGTTTGCTCCAACAAGTACTGTATCTCCTCCCTCAGTCTTAGTTTTAATTAATTTGTCTTCTATGTTATTAAGTAGAAGAATAAGTGATGCATAGCTCTCTCCTTCAATAGGTGCTGTTATTGCTATCATAAGCTTGTCATCTCCTTGTGGACTTTTAAAGACAGGAGATATACTCGGAGAGAAATTGTTTGCTTTAGCTAGTTTATATACGGCTCTTGATTCAACAACTTTTGCAGGAACATGAACCTTTATATTCGTGTGAATAAGTGGTTCTCCTTTAAAGTAAGCCAAGGCACTATTTGTTTTAACAGCATTAGCAGACATTTTTAAGTATTTTCTTACATTATCAGGTGATTTGTCTTTAAGGTTGTTTATACTTTTACCTAAGGCAATAGCCACATCTTTTTTAGCTCCTAACCATTCATTTATTACATTACTTAAAGCACTTGCTTTTTCTTGAAGTTTTTCATGAATCTCTATGCTAGCGGTTTCTTTCATCATAGAATGATTTATTCCCATAAAAGCAGCAAATCCAAGACAGATGCCTCCCATAATGGAGAATGTTATTTTTCTTTGTAATTTCATCTTAATTATCCCTTGTAATTGCTATTGCGTTAAACCCATACCAAGATATCTCAAGTATTTGTCTTTTTTTACATATCCAATAATAGGGCTCATATGTATTTCACCTTTAGCTGTAATAAAATATGTTGTTGGTGTCCCGTGAACAATAAATTTATCCTCAGGATATGTACCATCATTCTGAGTAACTAAAAGTGGTATAAAGTTTTTGTTTATGTACTCTGTTACAGAAGCAGATTCAATAACATCTTCTTTTAATAGCTCACAGTAAGGACAACCTCTACGATCAACAACCATTAGAACAAGTTTTTTAGAATTTTTAGCATCATTTAAAGCTGTCTGATAATTCTTTGCCCAATTTACCTCAGTTGCAAACAGAGTACTCGATATTAAAGTACATAACAATATAATTTTTTTAACCATGAATAAGCTCCACACCATTCTTAATACCCATCTTTATACCACCAGAGAGGCTAATAACATGTGTATAACCTTTAGAGTTTAAGTATCTTGATACTCTATTAGCTCTATTGCCTGTACGACAAAGAATAGCAAAGGTATCTCTTTTCCTTACAACTTTTTGTAACTTTTTCATAAAGGATTCTTCATTTATAGTTTTATCATCATTGTAAAAAGTAATTAACTGACTATTAGCAACTACACCAGTTTCCCTCCATTCTCTTTGTGTTCTAATATCTATAATAGGAATATGCTTTGTAATAAAAGACTTAGAGAGTGTATCAGTAGCAATATAAACTGAATCATCTTTAAAGCTAGTTATACTAAATACTAAAGTAACAATTACAGCTATTAGTAAAATTACTTTTTTCATGTTTGTTTCTCCTAATAAGAAAAGTGATATATCAAATATATCTATCTTTTTTTAAAAGATAGATATATTTGATATGGTCTTGCACCTCTACATGCAAGACCTAGGGTAATGTTTTTAATTTAAAAGACTTTACCTAGGGGATTGTAAAGCCTTCTTACAAAAAAAGGATAAGGACGAAAAAGGCCTTGCACATTCTTTACATGCAAAGCCCGGTTAGTTTTAGAAATTATAATTAATAGAATATTGAAAATAAGTATTTGTATTCTCATCTACATCAATATCACTAGACGCGTAACCAGCAGCAAGCTTTGTACTTAGTCCTTTAAGTTCTCCAGAAAATTTGTACTTCATGTCAAGATTTATTTCATTTACTGTACCTATAGGAAACTTAACATGTGTTTTAGAATTAGCAAACTTAGTATTCTTCATACCTTCTTCACTTTGATCTAAATATCCATACTTAACTGATGACGTTAGTCCTTTTATATCAAAGTTATAATTTGCTTTAAGAGAAACAGCACTAACACCTGCATAAATAGATTGATTTATAAGCATATTTGTATATAGTAAAGTATCAGGAACCTGTCCTATTGTACCAGGGAAATCCATATCGTCATTTACAGATGTATAAGCCAAGTCTAACTTAACTTTTTTTAACTTTGTACCAATTGTAGCACCATAAAAAGATGCGTCTGAGTACATACTATTATTAAAACTAGCACCCCCATAGATTGCACCTAATGAAAGAGGTAATGTTATAGGAAGTTTATAACTAGCTCTTGCAAAATACTGATCGTATCCATCTACTATAACGACAGGTAGATCCCCTACTACTCCTTCTTGATTTGTAGTCATATATTGACCATCAAGTGTTAGGTTTTTGATACTTCGGTTATTGATATAAATTGAAGTTAATGGATCATCAAAACGAAAATCTTGTTGAGTAGCTTTTGCACTATTACCAGCATTGCCATATCTCTTATTCCATTCTTTAATATAAAATAATTTAACCAGTGTTTTTGGAATTAATTTACTTACTATAGTTGCACCATCCATTGAGTCTTTCATAGGAAAACGACTACTATTAAGAATCATTGGTGAACGCATAATTTGTCTACCTACTTTAATAGTTGACTTCATTATAGAGTATTGCAAAAATGCTTCGTGCATTCCTACATCAGTAATAGAAAGACGTGGATCATCTTCACTTCCATCATCTTTGTCATGAACTGATAAATCGCTTCCACCTTGGTAGCTAACACCAAGTTTAAAGCCTTTATAATTATCAGTTATGTAATTCAACTCCATTGCGACAGCTGCTGTATTTTTATCATCTGTAATTATATTAGCACCTACATCTGAATCTGACCCATTTACATACATAAATTTGATTTCACCCTTAACTTTACCATTACTAAAAGCATCTGCTAAGTTATCAGCTGCAAATGACGCTGTTCCGATTGCTAACATAGCAACAAGTGACAATTTAAATATTTTCATTTTTTCCCCTTTTTTTATGTAAGTCCACCAACATTGTTGGTGGACTTATTTATTTAATTATTTAGCGAATAAAGTATCTGGATCAACAACTAGTGCTCTATAGTGAGGCTTATGTGGTTTGTCTGTTAAAATGTCAATCTCAACCTCTACTTTTTTAGTCTTATAATCTATTTCAGTAATCTTACCAAGTGTAGGGATAGGCCCTTTTTTGAAAAGATTAATAGATCCAGCGAAAGTAAACATTGAATCTGTTTCTGGGTGATACTCAGTCATAGATGTTACTGGTGAGTACCATGCATAACCTTTTTCTTTACCATATTCCCATACTTGTTCAACTGTCATATTTTCTTCATTGATTTTATATTCAACAAAACGGCTATACTTATCTGTTGCCATAGCTGGTTGTTCATATCCACGTCCATCACCATTGTCAAATACTGTAAGTGTGCCTCTTGAAGACAACCATGCTGCATGCTGAGTAAAAGGCCAGTCAAAATCAGTATTTTTACATACTGCACCTTCACAGTCTAATTTATTACCTTTATGGTCAACCGGAGTTAATACTTTATCTGCAAATTTTCCTTTCCAACCAAGGTTTGGAGTAAGAATCCACTTAACTTTATGATCTCTACCGATTTTAAATACACCTTGATGACGAGCTGAAACAATAATAGAGTCATCTTTTGGATCATAGTCCATAGCGTTTATATGTGCCCAGTTACGTCCAGCGCCTACACCAACAGCATCACCAAAAGGAGTATTAGGTTCAAGCTTTGTAGTTTCTCCAGCATGATCAAGATCAACATTCAAACATACAGCACCAGAATCAAGTGCACCTAAAAGATTATCACGTAATGGATCTAAAATTTTATTCATGTCCCATGCATCAAGCAAGTTACCTTTCATATCTACTTCAATTACTTGGTCACGTACAGTATTTACAAGCTGTCCATCTGTTCTACGGTAGTTTTTCTTACCAACACGCAGAAGTACAGTGTCATTTGCTGTGTATCTAGCTTCATGAGAGAAATCAATGTAATTTCCTGGAAGAGATCTTTGTGCAATAATACGACCTAGCATATCAAACTCACCCCAAGTCTGACCCTGACCAAAAACATAAGTTCCATCTTTAGTTTCACTCATACCCATTAAGTAACCACGACGATCGATATCATTTCCATATCCATCATATGTTGCGTCTTGGTCTAACCACCAACGATATTCACCTTGAGAATCTATAATATAAGTCATAGGTGCTGCTTCAAATGTCATAGATCCTGTTGAAGGAGATGGATCAAGAGGATGTGAATTTTGTGATTTAGCTCCAGCCCAAGCAAGATCAGAACCACGGAATGAATTAGTAGAAGAATTGATCATATAAAGTCTGTTTTCAAATTTTTTGCTCATTTTTTTGACTGTAACAGGTTGCATAGGAGTAAGAGTTCTGTTGTCAATATATCTGTTAACAAGAGGATTAGTCCAAATCTTATAATCTTCTTTTATTATTTTACCATTTTCTTTCCACTCAACAGTTACATTGTTTCTATAATCAGCATACATACCAAAAATAGGTACACCATCATGAGTTAATATACTTGTTTTTCCAACAGGATAAGCGATATCTACACCCTTTTCCCCTTTACCATGAACAACAACATTAACATCACTAATGTTGTGACCATTTAAAAGTACAACTGCTGTCAATGGTGAATTGTTATAAGGGTTTGTAATAATAGCCCCTAATTTTCCTGCTGGACCTGCTGGTGGAAAACCTGTTGCCATAGCTACAGATGAAAGAACAACAACAGATACTAATGTAGAAATAATAGTTTTTTTCATATACATAATTTTTTCCTTTTTGTAAAATTACTAAATTTTGTTTACATGTAGGAGTCAAGAAGACCCAACTAATTTTGTTTTCCCTTTTTGTATTTACCGTGCTTAACACACAGTAAAGTTATTTCTTACTTATGACTCTTTAAAACATAATCACGAGCAATCCAAGAAGCGAACATTGCAGCTAAAAGAATAAAACATACTCCAAAAGCAAACTCACAACATTGAGCCATATTGATAAAGTGATTAGAAGGAAATAAATACCAACCATCAGAGTAATAATCAACAAACCATTGACGTAATCCACTAAGCTCTACACCTTCAGGAGGAATAGGAGTATCAAACCCACAATCACCAGTTGGATTGAACCAAGCAGGGAACCATGAATCTAAAGGAAGACCTAAAGGAAAAGAAGGTTCAGCAGAACATC
>JBLIEY010000004.1:0-48624 GCA_047633475.1 Sulfurimonas sp. | reverse complement strand
AATTGCACATAAAGTAATTATTTATAACTTTTTTTATATTACTTTTCAATTTAAATATGCTAATATAGCACTTTTAAACGCATACTGTTTAACTGGATTTAAAACTTATTCAGTAGCTCTTCATATTAGTAAAACATATAGACAAGTGAAATTTTTAAATGCTTGAGAAATATCTAGATTTTGATTTGGCTTTATCTCAATCACTTCAAACTGCAGTAGCATTAAACTTAAAAGAGATAATTGGTCTAGACAAAGCTTTAACAAGGGTTTTGTCTTCTGATATTGTTTGTGTAAAGAACCTTCCTTCTTTTAACAACTCAGCTATGGATGGCTTTGCTATAAAGGCAGTAGATGCTGGAAAAGAACTAGATGTTGTTAAAACAATCTTTGCAGGTGAAAATCATGAAGCCTCTTTGGTTAAAAATCAATGCTATAAAATCATGACAGGAGCAAAAGTCCCAAGTGATGTTGACACAATTATCCCTATTGAAAATGTAGAATCTTATGAAAATGACAAAGTCAAAATTAATCTAGATGTAAAAGAAGGCTCTAACTTTAGAAAAAAGGGAGAAGAAAAAGCAGTTGGAAGTATACTATTTTCCAAAGGTCAAGAGATAAACTCATCGATAGTAGCAGTTCTTGCAAGTCAAGGAATAACCATGCTTGAAGTTTATAAAAAATTATCTGTAGCTGTACTATCAACAGGAGATGAGCTAAAAGAGCCTTGGCAGAATGCACAAGAAGATGAAATATACAACTGTAACTCTTACGGACTTATTTCTCTTTTAAATGAGAAAGGTTTTGACTCAACTTACATTGGCGTAGTGCCAGATAACTTAGAAAAATCTGTAAAATTCATCAACGAGTTAAAAAAATATGATGTAATCATTACAACGGGTGGTATCTCTATGGGAGATGCTGACTTTGTTGGTGAAGCATTTAAACAAAACAATCTTAAAACTATTTTTCATGGAGTAAATATTAAACCGGGGAAACCTATTATGATGGGAAAAATGGATGATTCATTTGTTATTTGTCTTCCAGGGAATCCATTAACTGCAATGGTTAATATGCACCTCTTTGTTATCCCAGTTTTAAGAAAAATACAAGGGCACGAAAATTTTTACCATAATGTAGAAATAGCAAAAAATACTAAAGAATTTAAAACAAAAAAAGGGAGGGCGAATATAGTACTTGGAACTTGTGAAAAAGGAGGGTTCGAAGTAACACAAGAAAATAAATATGGGTCGGGGATGACAACTGTTTTATGCCAAAGCAACTCTATTGTCGTAACAAATAATGAGAGAAGCTTAACAAAAGAGGAATGCAGTATTAAAGTAATTAGCTTTAACTGCTCATACACAAACAAGATAGTTGATTTAACAAATTAGGGAAAAAAATGAATAAAAAATTAATCATAAGTTTAAGTTTAAGTGCTTTACTTGCATCTAGCATGTTAGCAAAAGATAAAATTACAGTATTTCATGCTGGTAGTTTAGCTGTTCCATTTTCTGAAATAGAAAAAGTTTTTGAAGCAAAATATCCTCAGTATGATGTTCAAAGAGAAGCTAGTGGAAGTAGAGCTGCTGCTAGAAAGATTTCTGAGATAGGTAAAGCTGCGGACGTAATGGCTAGTGCAGACTACAAGGTAATTGACAACTTGTTGGTTCCTAAAAATGCAAAATTTAATGCACAATTTGCAACAAATGAAATGGTACTTGCATACACATCAAAAGCAAAATATGCAAATGAAATTAATGCACAAAACTGGCCAGAAATCTTTTTAAGAGATGGTGTTAAAGTAGGACATTCTAACCCAAATATGGATCCATGTGGATATAGATCAATGTTAGTAACTAAACTAGCAGAAGAATACTATAAAATTCCAGGTTTATTTAATAAATTATTTGGATACGGTGACTCATATAAAGTTGGCGAAGAAAAAAGAGAAAAAGTAATCGTTAGACCAAAAGAAACAGACTTACTAGCACTTATCGAAGCTAACGCTTATGATTACCTATATATCTATAAATCAGTTGCTGAACAACATGGTCTTAAATATATCTCATTACCAAAACAAGTATCTCTAAAAGACAATGAATTTAAAGACTTTTATAAAACTGCTTCATTTAAGATTAATGGAAAAAAACCAGGCGAATTCATTACTAAAAAAGGTGGAGCGATGGTATACGGTATTACAGTTGCAGAAAATAAAAAATCGCCTGCTAATAGAGATGGAGCTATTAAATTTGTAAATTTTGTACTATCTTCTGAAGGTCAAGCAATTATGCTTAAAAATGGTCAAGGAGTTATCTCTCCAGCAATTATAACTGGAGATGCTTCCATCATTGGAAAATAACATAAATGGATTATTTAAAAATACAAAACTTATCAAGTAATATAGGTGAATTTTCACTAAAAAACATCAACTTAGATATACACAATAATGAATATTTTGTACTTCTTGGTCAAAGTGGTAGTGGAAAAACAATGTTACTTGAGACAATCGCCGGATTAAATCCATGTAGTGGAAATATAATTTTCAAAGGTGATGATATCTCTAAAGTACCTACAGAAAAGAGAGATATGGGTTTTGTGTATCAAGACTTTGCACTATTTCCAAATCTTAGTGTAGAAAAAAATATTAGGTTTTCAGCTAAGTACAAAAAAATAGAAGATGCTGATGAGCTATTTCATGATGTAGTAAAGTTTTTAAAACTAGAAAATTTGCTTAGCCGTGATACTCAAGACTTAAGTGGTGGGGAAAAACAGCGTGTAGCGATTGCTAGAGCAATATTCTCCAGACCTAAAATACTACTATTGGATGAACCATTAAGTGCTATTGATCCAACTTTTAGAAATGCAATTATGAAGAGTTTAAAAGATATTCACAAAAGATATAACGTTATCACTATACATGTAACCCATAACTTTAGAGAAGCTTCTTATCTGGCTGATAGAATTGCGATAATAATGGATGGAGAGATTAAACAAGTTGGGGATACAAGCAATATTTTAAACAATCCTAAGAATACAGAAGTTGCTGAATTTCTTGGATTTAAAAATATTTTTCCAACAAGTATGTTAGGACATGAAAGTTCTTCGAAGGTATTTTCTGTTGATCCAAATGCTATAAGAGTTTCAAAGAGCAATAATATGAATAGGGACTATATATTTGAGGGTGTAATTGATGAGTGTATGGAAATTATTGATCACTACAAACTTTTTGTAACAGCTAATCAAAGTCAATTTTTTATAAAAATACTTAAAAGAGATTATGAGGAATGTTACGCAGACAGAACTAATCTTATTCAAATAGGATTTGACAAAAAAGATATTTGTTTCATACACGATTCTTAATTATAAAATATATATATAGTAGTTGATGGTAGTTAGAGCTAGCATCTAATCTGAGTTATTGGTATTGTATACAGAATAACAGCTGAATCAAGCAAAGCCAACAACAAATAAAAAAGGAAATAAAATTGAATAGAAGAATAACTAGCATGGGTCTTATAGTAAGTGCCCTAGTCTTATCTACAAGTGTTTACGCAGCAGATGCAGCGCCAAAACAAACATTAAAGTCAAACTACCAAAGAATTTATAATCAAACTCAAGGTACTGTTGATAATTTTGCAGATATGTTTAAAAAAGGTGAATTTTATGGAGCACTACGTTCTAACACATTTTACTATCAGTTTGAAGATGAAAGTGCTGGTGACTCGCATGTAGTAAGTGGACTAGGTGGTTCACTTGTATATAAAAGTGCTACTTTTGCTGATTTTGATTTCACAGCAGGACTTTACTATTCTAAATCATATTTTGATGGTTCTAAAGATCAACCTTCGAAAGCATCTGGTGATACGCTAAACCTATATAATTATGGGAAAACAGGCGACACTTCTATGGGAGTTTTAGGTCAAGCTAATCTTCGTTATACAGGTATAGCTAAAACTGAATTAATACTTGGTCGTCAACTAGTTGAAACTTTTTACACTAAGTCAAATGACACTAAAATGATTCCAAATACATTTGATGGTCTTGTTGCTACAACAAAAATTATAGATAAGACAGCTATAAAGTTTGCTTATTTAGCAAAAGAAAAGTTACGTGGTCGGGAAGAAGCTCACTCTGTTCTTATGTATGATTCAAGTAGTTCAGATGGTAATAATGATTCAGCAATGCATAAAGGGCTTACTAAGACTGCCTTAAGAGCTGCTGGTGTAAGTACAGATGCTCCACTAATAACTGGTGATATTCATAACAAATCTGTTAAAAACTTAAAGCTAGATGCTTCGTTTTATGCAGTTCCAGAACTATTATCTGAGATAATGCTTGAGGCAAACTATAAAATCTCTTTAGGTGACTTTACAGTATCACCAGGTATGCGTTATATAAAACAATTTGATAATGGTGCTGGTGCGATAGGTGGAGCAGCTTATGATACAAAAACTGCAGGATATAATGACATTGACTCACTTGATGCTCAAATGATTGCTGCAAGAGTTGTTGCAAAGATTTCTAACTATAAATTTAATCTTGGATACTCAAATATCCTTGACGAAGCTGACTTAATTACTCCTTGGCGTGCATTTCCAACATCTGGATATACTCGTTCTATGGCACGTTACAACTGGAGAGCAAATACTAAAGGTTACCGTATAGAAATGCAAAGAAATGCTACTAAAACAGGTATGTACAAGGACTTATTTATACAAGCATCAATTTTATATACAGATGCTGACGAAGATAAAAATGATTATGACGCAATGTATTACTATATAGGTTTTGTACAAAACATTCCATCTTTAGAAAACATGCAAGTACGTTTAAGACTAGGGTACGAAGATACTGAAAAAGATGATTCTGATAATCTAGATTCACGTTTTGAGATTAACTACTTATTCTAATATATAAATTTCTATCTAAAATTTACATCGCCTTTGTGCGATGTAGTTGTATCTAAATAAAATAAGAGAAAAAATGAAAACAATATTTAAAAACAATCTATTTAATGTAACCTTGATAGTCTTAGCCCTGATTGTAGTGTTTTTTCTTAGTGTTCCTATAATAAAAATGTTTCTTGGTGTCGGAAGTGAAAAATTTATTGAGACCATAAAAGATGGTGAAGCAATTGACTCTATAATTCTAACGATGAGAGTATCTGCTTGGTCGATGCTGTTTGTTTTATGTACAGGGCTTCCCCTTGCTTATATAATTGCGAGATATAATTTTTACGGTAAAAGTTTGGTTGAATCGATAATTGACATTCCAGTTATGATACCACATACTGCAGCAGGTATAGCTCTTCTAACCACTTTTGGTGACAGTGCCATAGGCGACTTTTTTAAGTTTTTTGGCATAGAGTTTATTGGTACAGAGTATGGAATTATGATTGCTATGATGTTTCTCTCAGCTCCATTTTTAATAAATAGTGCAAAAGACGGATTTAGAAAAGTAGATGTTAAACTAGAAAAAACAGCAAGAACATTAGGCGCAAGTCCTATAAATGTTTTTTTTAGAATTACAATTCCAAATGCAAAAAAAGATATTATCAATGGTGCTTTAATGATGTGGAGTCGAGGACTCGGTGAGTTTGGGGCTGTTGTAATTTTAGTTTATCATCCAATGACTACACCAGTTATGATATTTGATAGATTTAACAGTTACGGACTTAGTTATAGTGCTCCATTAGCAGCAGTAATAATCGGTTTTAGTATGTTGGTTTTTTTCATAGTAAGATTTATTACAAATCGTATATAGAAGAAATAGTTCAATCCTCATAATGAGGATTGAACTACAAGATTAAACTCTCGCGTAATTAACGCTTATGCAAGCATCTAGTGAAGCTAATTCATTTAGAGTAGACTCATCAACTGCATTATCAACTAAAATAACAGCTAAAGCTTCTGCATCTTTGTTTCTTGCTAGTGAGAAGTCAGCTATATTAACATTATGATTAGCTAATATTGAACCAATACTTCCAATAACACCTGGAACATCACTATTTCTAAATAAAATCATGTCTCCCTTAAGAGCTACTTCTATATCAAACCCATTAATATCAACTATACGTTTTATACCATCATCAAAAATGGTAGCACTAATAGAAGTTGTACCTTCTGCAGTTGTAAGTTTTATAGTAATAAGATTTTTATATACAGCAGAGTCACTAAGAGATTCTGATTCAATCTTAATACCTTTTTCTTTTGCTACAAACTCAGCATTTACATAGTTGATCGTATCACTAGAGTTTTCACTCATAGAACCAACAGCTACAAAAGTAGATAAAGATTCAACATACTTAGATATCTCACCTTGACCACTTACTTTTATTGCTATTATTTGAGATTTATTAATTTGAGACGCTAAGAAACCAATTTTCTGTCCCATTTCTAAAAATGGTTTCACAAATGGTGGTATTTTACTTTCATCAATTGGTAAGTTCATAGCATGAGCGAATGAAATACCCTTTGCAGCTTCTATTGCATTTGTTGCCGCTTGAGTACCAATATTATATTGAGATTCATAAGTATTAGCACCTAAATGAGGCGATACAATAATATTATCTAAATCTAATAATGGATTGTCAATTGCTGGTTCTTTGTTAAATACATCAATACCTGCAAAACGAATTTTTTTAGATTTAAGACCATTATAAAGTGCTTCTTCATTATAAAGACCACCTCTAGCACAGTTTACTAGAACTACACCATCTTTCATTTGAGCAATCTCAGCTTCATCTATAATGTTTAAAGTTTCTTTATTTTTAGGAGTATGTATAGTAATAATATCACAAGCTAAAATGTCTGCAAAGTCTTTAGTGTGAGTCATATCAAGATCAGTAACTTTTGATGGCTGAATATAAGGGTCATAAGCAATAATATCCATCTCAAAAGCTTTAGCACGTTTAGCTACACGAGAACCAATGTTACCAAAACCAATAACACCAAGTTTTTTACCTTTCATCTCATATCCATACCATTTTTCTCTTTTCCAAACTCTTTGGTTTTTAAGATGGTCGTGAGAGTATGGAAACATTCTCATACATGAAATCATATGAGCCATTGTAAGCTCAACAGCTGCAATAGTATTTGCAGTAGGAACATTCATAACAATTATTCCCTCTTTAGAACAACCTTCTATATCAACATTATCTACACCAACACCAGCACGAACAATAGCTTTCAAGTTCTTAGCGGCTTTTATAAACTTTGCATCTACATCAGTAGAACTTCTAGTAATAGCAACATCTGCATCTGCAATGATGTCAAGAAGTTTTATTTTATCTTCATCAGCTGCCATTATAAAATTAATATTTTCATCATTACGAAGCATCTCTAAACCAGTTTCGTGAATATGGTCACAAACTACAATTGTATGTTTTTTCATTATATATCCTGTTTATGCAACACTATTTTTGCTGCAATTTGATAATTTTTTAATACTCTAACTAGAGAGTTTAATTTTTCAATATTTTTTGAATAGATAAGTAGTTCTACACTACTTTTATCTCGATTGAGATAATATCTTAATTTATGTTGTTTTAACTCTTCTTTTAAACAAAAAAGTTGGTATGGATCTAAAAGGGAGGCGGATAGTTTGTAAATAGTATTACTAAGTATTTTTTCATCTAAGTCAATTTCAATAGAAGCTTCATTTACTGGATAAAAATATCCAAGTCTCTGAGTTTTTGAAAAATTGTTTAACCAGACTTTTTCAGATTTTTGTTGAACAACTTCACTTTTATGTTTCAATGGTTCAATATAATCTAGTTCTTGTGAGGGATTTATTGAGATTAGAAAAAAGATAATAAAGATGGCAACTCCAAGTGCTAAGACTGGAGTAAACCACTTTAATATTTTTTGCATCTTATTGGAATTTATCTTTTATCAAATCACCTAAAGAGTTTGATGAAGTATCATTAATCTCTTCTAATAGTGCTTGATTTTTAATATAATCTAATTTTTTCACAGATAAACGAATACGATCTCTACGAGTATCAATTACAGCGATAGCAGCTTCAATTTCTTGACCAGCTTCTAACTCTTCTTTTACAAGTGGAGATAAATCTTCATCACGAATAAGTGCATCAACACCATCTTCTAAAGAAACAAATACACCAAAATCTTTGATATCACGAATAGTTCCAGTTACAACAGAATTAATCTTATGAGTTGTAGCAAATTTATCTATTGGGCTCTCTAAAAGAGTTTTACGGTTTAAAGATATTTTTTGGTCTTCAGTGTTGATTTTAGCAATCTTAACTTCAACTTCTTCACCAGACTTAAGAACATCTTTACATTTTGTATTTTTATCCCAAGAAATATCTTGATTATGTAATAAACCTTCAACTGAACCAACACGAACAAACGCACCGAAATCAGTAAGAGATGTAACTACACCAGTTACAACATCACCCTCGTTGAAATTTCTAACAAACTCATCAAATGGTTTTGGTAAAAGTCTTTTTAGTGAAACGCGAAGTTTATGAGTTGTAGGATTAATTTCTATAACTTCAACATCAATTTCTTCACCTACAGTTAAATAATCATTAGGATTTTTAACATTTTTGTCCCAAGTGATTTCTGATATATGTAAGAAACCTTCTATATCGTTTCCAAGGTCAACAAATACACCATATGCTTCAATATTTGAAACAGTTACAGTAATAGTATCACCTTCATCTAATTCACTTTCAACTTCTGCCCATGGATCTGGTTGAACAGCTTTGATTGATAAAGAAAGATGTCTTTTATCTTTATCATAAGAAATAGCTTTAACAGTTACAACATCGCCTTCTTTATAAAGTTTTGATGGATTAACTGGACCTTTATAGCTGATTTCATTATAGTGAACTAAACCATCAACACCACCAACATCTACGAACATACCGTAGCTAGTAATCTTTTTGATTGAACCTTCAACAATAACGTCATCTTCCATTAGTTTGTCAATAATTTCTTTCTTACGCTTACGCTCTTCGTTAAATAGTTTACGACGAGAAACTACGATTGAGTTCTCAGCAGCATCTACTTTAACAACTTGAGCTTTAATTTTACGACCTACTACATCGTCGCCTTCTTTAAAAGCAGCTAAAGAACGAGGCATAAAGAAAGAAACATCATCAGCTTCTACTACGTAACCGCCACGATTTTTCTTAGTTATGATACCTTCAATGATTACTTCTTCGAAGTCTTCTTTGTGTAGTTCAATAAAGTCAATAGTCTTTTGTTGCTCTAAAACTTTTTTGTAAGAAATCTTAGGACGCTCATTATAGTATCCCATTACCATTACTTTAATTTTATCGCCGGCATTAAATATCAACTCACCGTTTTCACCACGGATCTCATCAAGGCTAAGAATACCTTCTAGCTTATCGCCAACACCAACTAATGCTCTATCTTCGTCTGCTTGAATCTCAACAATCTCACCCTCTACGATGCGACTTGATTCTTGCTGCTTCTCTGTTGCAGCAAACATTTCTGCAAAATTCTCTTCTTCTTCAACTGATTCGTTATCGAACGCCATTATCTATCCTCTTGTTACATAAAAATTGCGTGATTATAACTAAATAATGTTGATATTAGTATTAATTTATAAACAGATGTGGGGAATGTTAACAAAAAGTTATTTATTAACATTCTTTTTGATAGAGTCAACTACATTTTGAATAATCCAGTCTGGGGTAGATGCACCTGCACTTATACCACAAAATGTTTTATTTTTAAACCAATCATAATTTAAGTCATTTTCATCTTCTATATGAAAACTATCTATACAATAGTCATTAGAGATGCTAAATAATTGTTTTGTATTTGATGAGTTTTTCCCACCTATGATAATCATCACATCAGCTTTTTTAGAAATTTTTCTAACTGCTTCTTGATTTTCAAAAGTTGCATTACAAATAGTATTAAATACTCGAACTTCTTTATATCTTGGTATAAGATAATTTGCAACTTCCATATAATCTTCAACTTTTCTAGTTGTTTGTGCAACTAAAGCAATTCTCTCTTTTAGTCTTAAACCTTCTAAGTCTTTTGAACAAGTAACGACTCTTGCCCCATGAGTTGCATAACTCTTAACACCTTTTATCTCAGGATGAGCTTCATCACCAAAGATAATGATTTCATATCCTGCTTCACTCATTTCTTGGCAAATTTGCTGTGGTTTAGTTACATATGGACATGTTGCATCTACAACATCTACAAGATTATCTTTTAACTCTTGTAATTCATTTTTAGGAATTCCATGCGTTCGTATAACAGCCTTATCACCAGACTTAAAACTTTTATGATTATCAGTCAAACTAACTTTAAAATCTTTCTCAAGTCTTGCTATTTCTTTTGAGTTATGTATAAGAGGACCATAAGTAGCAGAGTTTTTATTGTCTTCTGCTATTTTAATTGCTCTTTTCACGCCAAAGCAAAATCCATACTTTTCTGCAAGTTCTATATGCATAATATCTGTCTCCTTACTAATTAAAGCTCCGCCTATAAGCGAGAGTCATTTTAATTTATTTAAATTCTATCTTTGTAATTTTTTGTACTAGTTCAAAGAAATTTGGAAACGATGTGTTTATACAGTCTAAGTCTGTAACTTTCATTCCGCATTTTAATCCTGCAATAACAAAACTCATTGCAATTCTATGGTCTCCATCACTGTCGACTGTAGCACTTTTTAGCTCACCACCAATTACTTTGTAACCATCTTTGTATTCATCAACTTCTATACCAGCTGCCCGAAGACCTTCTACAACCACAGAAATTCTATCGCACTCTTTTACACGAAGCTCTTGTGCATTTTTTACTATAGACTCACCAGTTGCACAGGCAAAAGCTATGGAAAGCGCAGGTAATTCATCGATAAGCCAAGCAATATTATTCTCAACAGTTATAGCATGTAAAGGAGCATATTTTATATGTATATCTCCAATAGGCTCATATCTATTATCAGTAATCTCATAACTTATATCAGCTCCCATACGTTCTAATGCTTTAAAAGCTTCTATACGTGTTGGGTTAAGAGTCACACCTTGTAAAATAATATCAGAGTCAGGAATAATAGCAGCAGCAACTGCGAAGAAAAATGCACTAGATGGATCTGCTGGAACTCTTATGCTAAGAGGAGAAAGAAGTTTTTTCATAGGAGTTATCGTAGTTTTTAAACCATCAACAACTAAATCAGCACCCATCCCTTTCAACATTCTCTCTGTATGATCACGGGATAGTTCCGGCTCAGTATAAGAACATGTTCCATCAGCATGAAGAGCTGCTAATATCATGCATGACTTAACTTGTGCAGATGCAATCTTGCTATTATAATCAAAGGCTTTAAGAGATGCACCACGGATACTAAGAGGAGCTAAGTTAGAATTATCTCTTCCATCAATAACAGCTCCTATTTCTATAAGAGGATTAGTTACTCGACTCATTGGACGTTTACGAAGGTATTTGTCGCCTGTTAAAACGAAATGTCCATTTGCAGAACTAAGCAAGCCACAAAAAAGTCTCATACCAGTTCCTGAATTACCACAATCAAGAATTTCAAATGGTTCTTTTATGCCATTGGAAGAAATTTTAATAATTTTTCCATCATCTTCAATTGTAGCACCAAGATTTTTCACAATTTTTAAAGAGTTAAGTGTATCTTCTGCTCTTAAAAAGTTTGTAATTTCACTAGTGCCAGATGCAAGCATTGCAAACATAGCACTACGATGAGAAATAGACTTATCTGGAGCTATTGTATCTATTCTCAGAGAGAACTTCTCTGCTTTACTTACTAAAACTGAACTCATCTCAATCCGATTCCTAATTCACTTTGAAGTGCTGCTAAAATAGCATCTATAGATGAAGTAATGTCTTCTTCTTGAAGAGTTTTATCATTAGACTGAAGCATAAAACGAATAGAAAGACTCATATTCTCACCTAGTGATTCATCACTATATTTATCAACAGGGTAAAATCTTATAAGCTCTTCAGTTGCAGATGATTCAATAACACTTTTAACTTTTTCATAACTCATTTCTTTTGGCATAATTACACTTAAATCCCTAAAAGAAGCTTGATATTTTGATGATTTTTTAGCAATCTTCAATCCATATGAAAGTTTAGTAAAGTCAAGTTCACATAGATATGTCGCTTCAAGTCCATAGCTTTCTTCTACACTTGGATGAACACGAAATAATTCTCCAATAACTTCACCATTTTGTAAAAGTTGAGCACATTGATACATATGAGAAAGAGCATGCTCGGTTTCATATTGACAAAGTTCAAACTCTCCTATAACATCAGTAACCTTTTGTGTAAAAAGAGCAAAATCTACTTTTTGAGGCTTCCCTGCATTTGATAAACTCTCTTTTTGGATATCTCCACTAAAAATAAAAGCCATTTTCAATGACTCTTCTCTTAAAGGACTAAAAATAGAACCAACTTCAAATAGTTTAACTGAAGATATGCCGTTTTTTACGTTTTGAGATGCTGCTTTTAAAAGACCAGTCATTAAAGTTGGCCTTAGAGTATCAAATGTATTAACGATTGGGTTTAAAAGTTCTAACTCTTTATCAGTAGTTTTAAATCCATATTCATTAAGAACTTTTTTCTCATCAAACACAAAAGCTAAGTTTTCAAAGAAACCACTTTGTGCTGCTTTATGCCTATAGATGCTACGTTTTTTATATGCAAAATAATCATCTTCAAGTTTAGAAGACTCTGAAAAAATAAATGGCTTTGAGGGAATATTGTCTATACCTACAAGACGAACAATCTCTTCAACAATATCTTGTTTATGAGAGATGTCATGGCGAAATCTTGGTACAGAAATTACAAAGTTTTCTGACGATGACTTAGTTGTTCCAAAACCTAAATTTCTCAAAATTTTAGTAATTTTAACTTTATCTACTTTAGCACCAATAATTTCATCAATCTCTTTTTTTGTTACACTTACAATTTTATTGTCATAAGAATCACAAAGTTCAATCGTACCACCAAAAACTGATGATGAAGAGTTTGATTCTATTAAATTTAAACAGAAGCTAAGACCCTGATTTAACTCTGGCTCACTCCCTCTTGATGTTCTATAGTACATTGGACCTGAGTCCATTTTAGATGCTTGCATTTTTTTAGAAATAATATCTGGGGGAATATAACTAGCTTCTAAAAGAACTGTTCCCTCATTATAGGTAACTTTAGAAGAATCTTCTTGCACAATACCAACTGTAGAAGCTTTAGTTGAACTAGACATAATAGAAGCATAACCATTTTCGTCTTCTTTTAGCTCAATTTTCGCCATTGTTTCATTATCTGCACAGAAAAAACCATAGTTATAAGCTCTTAAGATTACACCACTACTTTGAGTAACATAAAGCATTAATGCTTCTATATCTGTTTCTCTAGAATCTTGCATCTGAGCTAATCTAAGTTTTACAATAAAAGGAAGACTCAACTCTTTTAAATCAATTGCTCTATAACGAAGATTTACATTATAAATGTTGTCATGAGAAAGACTTAAAATACGCCCTATTCCAACTCTTCTATCTTCTTCCTCATTAATATTTGTTTCTCTAAGTGGTCTATCGTATGCGGCACTTAAATCTCTTGCAACACCTCTTATACTTAGGCAATCACCACGATTTGCAGTTAGCTCAATCTCAATTAAATCATCGTTAAGTGTTTCAAGTGAAGAAATATCTTGACCTAGTATATACTCACCAACACTTTTATCTAGTTCAAGAATACCAGCTTGACAATCTTCAAGACCAATTTCGCTAGCTGAACATATCATTCCCTCAGATTCAATCCCACGTAATTTTACAGGTTTAATAACCATACCATTTGGCATAACTGCGCCAATAGTAGCCACAACAACATCAAGCCCAGCTCTAACATTTGGAGCACCACAGACAATCTGACGTATACTTGTTCCTATGTCTACTTTACAAACGTTTAACTTATCGGCATCTGGATGTTTTTCACACTCTAAAACTTTACCAACTATAATTTTGTTAGGAATCTTATAACTATGAACGCGATCTACTTCTAAACCTATAGCGTTAAAAGTTTTTGCTAAATCTTCAGTTGTTATTCCACTTAAATCGATCCACTCATTTAACCAACTTCTAGTAACTATCATTGAAACTGCTCCAACAATTTAATATCTCCCTCAAATAGTGAACGAAGGTCTCCTATATGATGAATAAGCATTGCAAACCTTTCAACTCCTAAACCAAAAGCATATCCACTAACATTTTCATACTTTACAGCTTCAAATACATTCGGATCAACTATTCCACATCCTAAAACTTCTAACCAACCAGTTTTAGAACATACTCTACAGCCCTCACCTTTACAGAATACACAAGAAATATCTACTTCAGCAGAAGGTTCTGTAAAAGGGAAAAATGACGGACGGAAACGAACTTCTACATCACCAAACATATATTTTAAGAAATCTTCTAATATGTATTTTAAATTAGCAAAAGACACCTTGCCCTCTTCATCAACTAACAATCCCTCTACTTGATGGAACATAGGAGTATGAGTTAAATCATAATCACGACGAAAAACTGCTCCGGGTGCTATCATACGAATAGGTGGCTTTGTATTCATCATGGTTCTTATCTGAACTGGTGAAGTGTGAGTACGAAGAAGCATCTCATCTTTAAAATAAAATGTATCTTGCATATCTCTTGCCGGATGATATTTTGGTAGATTTAAAGCTTCAAAATTGTTAAAATCATCCTCTACTATATTCCCTGTTTTTACGGCAAAATTCATAGCAGAAAAATATTCTACAATTCTATCCATCGTTTCCATTACTGGATGCAATGCACCAGCTTCAGAGCCAACACTAAACATAGATACATCAATAGATTCAGCTTTCATAGCTTCTTTTAACTCTTGTGTTTGTAAAGTTATTTTTCTCGCTGTCATCTCATTCATAAGTGAGCTTTTATGCGTATTTAAATCTTTAGCTATTTTTGATTTTTCTTCGTTAGGCGCTGTTTTCATCTTAGCAAATTCTTCTGCAAGAACACCTTTTTTACCAAACACAGAAATGCGAATTTCTTCTAAACTTTCTACACTCTGGGCTTCTTTTATTTTATCATACCACTCTTTCAATAGAGTCTCCATAATTCCGGGGCTATACCCTCTTAAATTTAAAATAGATTATAGTCAAATATATTTTACATATAGCTTCATTTATTAAATTATATGCTATAATTTACCCATAATCACCGAGATAAAAGGAAAAAAAATGTGTTTATTTTGTAAAATTGTAAATAAAGAGATACCATCAAATATTATTCTAGAGGATGATAATTTCATTGCTTTTCATGACATTAACCCAAAGGCTCCTCTTCATATATTAACTATACCAAAAATACATGTAGATAGTTTTAATGAAGTTAGTGCCCAAATGATGTCTGATATGACAACCTTTATTCAAAGAGTTGCAAAAGAGGTAAAAATTGACAAAGGTGGATATAGAGTAATAACAAATATTGGAGATAATGGTGGTCAAGAAGTCATGCATCTACACTTTCATGTTTTAGGTGGAGCCAAACTAAAATGGGACCATTTCACTGATGCAGATCCTCAAGGTCACTTCTAGGAATGCTTAAAACCATACTTATAATTACATCTATAGTCTCAGTATTGGTAGCACAAAGTGCAGAAGATTTTAAAAACCAGCAGATGCAAAATTTCAACCAAGACAAAAAACAGTTTACTGCCTATAAAAAAAGCCAAGAAGAAAATTTCAATACTTATCAAGAAGAACAAGACAAGGCTTTTAAAGATTACAAGAAAGAAATCGGTGTTTTTTGGCAAGATCCAAAAACATCTACCAAAAAAACATGGGTTTCATATACTGATGATAAAAAGACTAGAACTGATGTCGATTTTGAAAAAGAAACAATTACAGTTGAGACAATAGCTTTATCACAAGAAGAAGCAAAAGAAAAACTAAAAATTGCACTTGCTAAAGTTGTAACCGTAGATACAAAAACGGTTCAAGAGACAGATCCACTAGAAAAAAAACTTCAAAAGATAAAAAAACCATTTGGAGTTCTAAGTGATGATGTTAAATCAGAACCCATATTATCTACAATTATTTTTAAAAATAAAGCAACAAAAGCAAATGTAAAAGCTTATGTAAACAAACATGTTCAAAAAGACAACATAAAAGCTACTAATTCAGAAAAAATAAATAATGCAAAAGTTTATTCTTTAAATATAAGTTTGCCAAAAGACACGATGATTAAAAGATCTAAGGTATACTATGATGAAGTCAAAAAACAAGCGAGTAAACAAAATCTTCCTATGTCTTTAGTATTTTCTGTAATGCATACTGAAAGTAGTTTTAATCCAAGAGCAAGATCTCATGTACCAGCATATGGATTAATGCAAATTGTTCCAAGAACAGCAGGAATAGATAGCTACAGGTATCTATATAACAAACAGAAGTTAGTTTCTGGAAGTTACCTATATAACAGCACTAACAACATAAAAATGGGAGCTGCTTATCTCCATATACTTTATTACAAGTATTTAAAAGACATAAAAAATCCAGATAGTAGACTATATTGCACAATTGCTGCATACAACACTGGTGCGGGAAATATAGCATGGGCTTTTACAAAAAAGTATAATATGAAACTAGCGGCGCCATTAATCAATGCAAGAAGTCCCAAAGAAGTGTATAACAAACTTTTGAGAGACCTAAGATATGATGAACCTAAAAACTATCTAAAAAAAGTTTCAAAGAGAATGAGCTCTTATTATAAACTTTACGGAAGTTGATTTAAACTCTAAAATATACTTTTAGAGTTTTCACCCCACTCTCTTTTTTGCATAGAATGTGAGAACTCATATGCGATAATCATTAATATTCCAATTGCGACTAAAACTATTGCCATTTCTAACATAATAAATTCCTTATAACTTAATTTCTACATTTTAAAGTATAAAATTAAAAAATGTAAAAAAAATGGCATTTTGTCATAAAATTTATTGAATTAAGATGGACAGCCTTCTATTTCACCCATATCAATGTTTGAGCCACCGCCAGAAATCATTTGTTCATTTTCACGTATTAGTTTACCATTATGAGTAATAGAATAAGTGATAGAAGTTGTATCACGAATTGTGTTTATAGTAGAACAATAAGTTTCTAGAGATGCCATAACCCAACGTGCAGCCATAGTGTCATCAGCATCTGAGTTAAAACTATATGTTAGGTGCAAAGTATTAAATTTACATGGATGAGCTTCATTTCTTACAACTTCACCATCAACAACTAAGTCAGTTACAGTTTTGTCTTGATTCTTTGGCATTAAAACAATGTCTGATGCACTACATGTAATAATACTCGATAAAAAGTATTCTATTGGAGAAATAACAGGACAATCAATTATAAAACTACTCTTTGCAGTTTTAGCTTTAAATTTCATACCATCTTGATGGGAAACACTTACTTTCATTTCTATAATCCTTAATTTTATTTTATAAAATGAAGTAAACCTTCATTCGTTTAAAATCGGTATCGGAAGTAATTCCGCTACCTACGCTAAGACCGCTAAGGTCACTGAAGTTAAGCTCTAAAGAGCTAGATAGATAAAAAAGTTTTAAAATCTTCTAACTGTTCTTTTGTTCTAACTGTAGCAGTACCACCGGCAGAAGTTCTTGCATTCATAGAGTTCTTAAGAACTAAAAATTCTAGTACATCATCATCAATTCTTGAATCTATTTCTTTAAGATATTTAATATCAATATTGCTTAAATCAATTTTTAATTCTTCACTTTTAGCAACTGCATGACCCGTAATGAAATGAGCTTCTCTAAATGGTATACCACATTTTTCGACTAAATAATCAGCTAAATCTGTAGCAGCTAAATGTCCTACAGAACAAGCTGCTTTCATATTATGAGCTTTTACTTCCATTGTCTTAATAGCTTCTTTTAATATCTCTAGTGATATTTGTGCTGTCTCTACTGCATCAAATACACCCTCTTTGTCTTCTTGAGTATCTTTTTTATAAGCTAAAGGCAAACCTTTCATAACTGTTAGAAGTCCCATCAGTGAACCATATACCCGTCCTGTTTTTCCACGAAGTAGTTCTGGAACATCTGGATTCTTCTTTTGTGGCATAATTGATGAACCTGTTGAATATTCATCACTAAGTTCTACAAATCCAAACTCATAACTTGACCACATAACGAGTTCTTCACTTAAACGTGAAATATGCATCATCATAGTTGAAATATTAAACAAAATCTCTAAAGCAAAATCTCTATCGCTAACAGTATCTAAACAGTTAACACTAACGCTATCAAAACCTAAAAGTTTTGCAGTCATATCTCTATCAATATTATGAGGAGTACCTGCTAGTGCGGCACATCCTAGAGGAGAAACATTATTTCTTTTATGTGAATCTTCAAATCTTGCTATATCTCGTTTAAACATGGATAGATAAGCACCAAGGTGAAAACCAAAGTTTGTTGGTTGAGCATGCTGAAGGTGTGTCATCCCTGGGATAAGGGTCTCTGTATGTTTCTGTGCTACTACCAAAATCTCTTTCATTAAAAGTTTAAGAGCATCTACTAGGTCTAAATTTCTTTTTAAAACCCAACGACGAAAATCAACAGCAACTTGGTCATTTCTACTACGAGCAGTATGTAGTTTCTTACCCGCATCACCAATTATGGCAGTAAGACGTTTTTCGATTCCCATATGTAAATCTTCATCGCCTATTTTCCACTCAAAATCTCCTGATTCTATCTCAGTAAGTACTTGATTTAAACCCTCAGTAATTTGACTAAGTTCTTGGCTTGTTAAAATTTCTTGTTTTGTAAGCATTGTAGCATGAGCTAGTGAACCTTCAATGTCTTCTTTGTATAACTTTCTGTCATACATAATAGAAGCATTAAATTCATCTAGTAAACTTGAAGCACTCGCAGAAAAGCGACCTGACCACATTTTATCCATAAAATTTCTCCGATATAAAAAAGTTTGCTATTTTATCTAAACTTGATTAAAAAGGAGTTTACTAGTTAGTTACAAGCAGGCACATTACCACTATCTTTAGCATATTCAACCAAAAACTGCTTTAGATGTTTTGATTTTTTAGCATAAGTATTACTTTTAAAATACTTCCAAGAATCTTTAGCTTTATCACTTTTAAAATGTATCTTTGCTAAAGGTTCACCTTTCTTTTTCATAAGTTTTTTCCATTCTCTCATCTTCTTACTTGCAACAAAAGACTGTCCTGATTCATGACATTCAGAACATTTTTTTACAAAAACCTTTTGACCTTTGTAAATAGCAGCACTTAAAGGAGATAAGTTAAAGAGTAGAACAGCGAGAAGTAATAAAAATATTTTATTCATTAATGATACCTCGGTATAATATTTAATCATATTACATTAGTAATTATTATATAAACCTTATAATAAATAAAAATTATTTTTTATAGTGAAATTCCTCATAATTGAAACTGTTTATTTAGCTTCTCGTCTAAATCCCACAAACCTTTTTTCTTTAAATCTTCAACTACACTTTGTGTACAATCAACGTCATCAGGCCATTCACGAGTAAAGCCATCAAGTGGAGTTTTATTTGTTCCATCAATTCCAATCATTAGTCCAGATATAAAAACATCTCTAATTGCATCCATATTATTTGTGACACGCCAAATTAGCATATATGGATTAAAAATATCATTTTTTTCTTCATCAACAAAAACTACTATTCTAATATTAGGACTTAAATCAATCAAAGAATCAAAATACTCTTTTGATGTTCTAGTTTTATTTACACTAATAACAGTAACAGGATTTTTTGTTCGTCTCATATATTGATGTACACCTATTGCATCTGGAACAACTTCTTGAATTTTAATAAGTAATTCTTCATCTCCTAGAAGCTGTGGAGCCTCTACTTTATGAGCTCCAGTCACATCTATACCTAGTTTTCCACCAACCAGTGTTTCAGGAGAAGAATGATCTAGTGCATCTAAAATACCTTCGGATATAAAAAGAGATTTTGGTGTAAATCTATCTAATATGTAAGATGTTAAAGCTTCGTAGTTATTTAGTTTTGGAGCATTTTCATTTAAAAATATTGCATGTTTTACAAAACTCATCTGTCCAGAACCCCAAAAAGCATGCATAAATTGTTTTGCATGCCCTTTATAAAG
Organism: Sulfurimonas sp.; assembly: GCA_047633475.1. Classification (GTDB taxonomy): domain Bacteria; phylum Campylobacterota; class Campylobacteria; order Campylobacterales; family Sulfurimonadaceae; genus Sulfurimonas. The sequence continues at coordinate 28,424 of JBLIEY010000004.1, read as the reverse complement.
GGGCTGCATCTTAGCAAGTATTAAGTTGTGAAAACCTGCATTTTCTGGCATATGATAATCAACTAAATCAGGCACAGTAGTCTTCAAAAGTGGAAAGAAAATCTTACCTGTCGCCCAACCCATATATTTGTCTTCCAAAGGTGGTTTGCCAACTACCGTGGCCAAAAATGTCGGCTTCTTTTTCATTGTCATTGCACTAACTTGCATAACTGGGTATGCTTCTTCTAAAGTATAGTAACCAGTGTGGTCACCAAATGGTCCTTCAACTTTCATCTCTTGTGTATCAACCCATCCCTCTATTACATAATCAACATCTTGGGGAATATATAATGGAGTAGTTAAAGACTTAACAAGTTTAGCTGGTTTCTTTTTTATAAGTCCATACATTAAAAGTTCATTTACACCATAAGGAAGTGGAGCAGTAGCACACCAAGTATATAGAGGGTCCCCACCAATTGCTACAGATACAGGCATTTTCTTACCAGCTTTTTGATACTGGTCAAAAAAGTGAGATGAATCTTTATGGATTTGCCAGTGCATACCTAAATGGTCTTTATCATAAACTTGAAGTCTGTACATTCCAAGGTTTACCATTTCTCCATCGAGACTTTGAGTATAGACCTGCCCCATTGTAATAAACGGACCACCATCTTGTTCCCAAGTAGTTAAAACAGGAAGTTTGCCAAGATCTATATCTTCATTCATACATATAATTTCTTGACAAGCACCCTTGCCTTTTAAACGTTTTGGAAAGATATTTTTAAGTGAAAAAAGCTCGCTTGCCATAGAAATTTTGCCCATAAAACCTTCAGGTGGTTTCATATGAAGTAGTTTTGTTATCTCATCTGCAACAGACTCGATTGTACGTCCAAAAAGAAGCTCACAACGTTTATAAGAACCAAATACATTCATAAAAACAGGTTCACTAAATTTTATACCACTTTTTTTATCTACTACATTAGTAAACAAAAGAGCTTTACCACCATCTTTTTTCTTTACCTCGGCATAAGCCAAGTGAGAAATTTCAAGATATATATCAAGTTCAGCATCTATAACTTTAAGTTCACCATTTTTTTTTAATAAATCAATAGTATTCTTCATTAATTATAATCTTTGTGGCATTTCATCTTTGAACGCTGTCTCTTCTGCTTTTTTTAGTAGTTCTAAAGCTCCGTTATCTATCATCTTTTTCGCAAGCTCTAAACCTAAATTTTTAGATTTTTCTAAGCTTACGACTACTTTTTCTTGCATAATATTTGTGCCATTAGGATATCCCAACATTACTCTAAAAGTTATTTCATTATCAATCATAACAGCATTACAAGCAACTGGAGCAGAACATCCAGCCCCTATTTTAGAGATAAAATCTCTTTCAATTTGTGTACAAATAAATGTATTTTCGTCTTTTAAACTTAATGCTATTTCTCTTACTATTTCATTACCAGAAACTATTTCTATACCAAGAGCAGCTTGTCCCATTGGAGGTATCATCATATCAAGGGAAAGTTTTTGAGTATAAGGAATATCTTTTAGTAAATCCAATCGATTAAGACCAATCCATGCTAATATAATTGCATCATATTGACCTTCTGAGAGTTTTCTAAGTCTTGTATTTACATTACCTCTTAAATCTTTTACTTTTAAGTCAGGTCTTTGTTGTAAAAGTTGCATTCTTCTTCTAAGACTTGTAGTTCCAACAACTGCACCTTGTGGTAGGTCTTCAAGAGACGCATATTTGTGAGATAAAAACGCATCACTTTGGTCTTGACGCTTAGTAACAGCTACTAACTCCAAGCCTTCGGGAATATATGTAGGAACATCTTTTAGAGAATGCACGGCAATATCAGCATTGCCAGCTAACATCTCATCTTCAAGTTCTTTTGTAAAGTGACCTTTGCCACCAATAAGTGCCAATGGTTTATCTAAAATTTTATCACCATTACTTACAATTTTATTTAACTCAACTGTAATCTTAGGATATGCTACTTCAATTCTCTCTTTAATATGATACGCTTGCCATAATGCTAAATCGGAAACTCTTGTTGCTATTACTAATTTTTCCATTCTTTATTTAGCCTCTTCAAATTTTGTTCTTTTTTTATCGACCTTACCATCAAAAAACATTGTTGGAGTTCCCCTAACCATTAATGCATCTGCAATATGTAGATCACTTTTAATATGTTCTAAAACAGCTTTTGATTTTAAATCATCTGCTGTTATATTTGTTTTCATTGTTTTGTTAAATGCTTTCAGAATTTTCTTAGTATCCGTTTCCTGTGCATCAATTTCTACAGTATAAAGATTTAAAACAACATCTTTTAAACCTTTAATTTCAGCTGCTACAGCTGCATGAACTAAAGTAACTGCTGCAGGGTGGATAGCTGGAAGAGGAAAGTGATAATAATATACAGCAAATTTATTTGGATCTTTTTTCATAGTATTTATTGCATCAGGAACAAAATCTCTACAAAATGGGCAGAGGGGATCTGAAAATATTGCAACTTTATGTTTAGCATCTGCATTTCCATAAATAAGATTCTCTTTTTTGTAAAAATTTGCTTGCATTGATGGAGAAACTGACTCTTTTAGAGAGTTACCAGTTTTAATATCTATAAGGTCAGGTGAAATAGTCTCTCCATTTGAAAACCAAATCATTTTCTGCTTAAGTTCTCGTGTGCCTTTTTTTGCTTTTACAGTAGCATCAACAACAACTATATATGCATTCCATTCTTTTACTTTTTCTAAAGGAATTGTCTGTTCAACAACAACCTTTACTTTAACTATGTTTGAGTTACCTGCAAACTGTTTTTTTAAAAAATTTTCTATATTTTCACTTGAAGTAGAAGCTTGTAAAAAGCTACTTAGTAGTAGAGTCGGTGCTAATAATTTCAACATCAATGACATTTGGATCCTTTTGTATATTTTTTTGTATATTTTCTTCTTGGGTATTACTTGGTTTATACTTGCCTGATTTTACATTATAACGGTTAACAAACATACTCGTAATAACACTAAACTGCATCAATAAACCAAGGATATCGGTCATAAAACCTGGGACTATAAGTAAAATAGCACCAATAATTGTAAAAAGATTCAGTCTCTGAAACTCTTTTAAATCAATGGCGTGATAAGAGACTGCATTAATATTATGTAATAGCGTTGTTCTAAAATTTACCAATATAGATATACCGATTAATGCACTTAAAACTATTTCGAAAAATGTTGCAAGACCACCTATAGCAGATGATATATTTACTGAAATAAGAACTTCTAAGAAAAGGTAAACCACAAAATAAATCATACTATATCAACTCCATTATTTTTGAATATATATCACCAATACTTACTTCTATTTTTTCTTTTGTTTTTCTATCATATACTTGAACAAGCCCATTAGCCAGTTCCTTTCCAATTATAACAGTATATGGAAAACCAATAAGTTCTGCATCTTTCATTTTAAAGCCAAATCTCTCTTTTCTATCGTCAAACATGACTTCAACTTTTTCACCTAAAAGTTTTAAGTAAAGTTCTTCACCAAGTATCATCTGTTCTTCATCTTTAATGTTTGATACCATAATATTTACAGTATACGGAGCTGTTTCTTTTGTCCAGATACAACCACTTTCATCATGATTTTGTTCAATCACAGATGCTACAAGTCTACTTATACCTATACCAAATGTTGCCATTTCAAAAGGTTTTGGTTTTCCATTTTCATCATTAAAATTTGCTTCAAGAGCGCTTGAATATTTACTTCCAAGCTGAAATATATGCCCAACTTCTATTCCTTTTTTAAAAACGAGTTCAGCTCCACAAGAACATTTTTGCTCTAATTTCAACTCTTTTAACTCTTCGTAAGATTTTTCATTATAAGCATCAACTTCAGCTTCATTATCAAATATTTTTTCTATGTTAGCACCATAATCGCATGATTCACACACTACAAGAGTGTCTTCGCCACTATTTGCTAAAACATGAAATTCTTTGCTTCCCTCTCCACCGATAGCTCCACTATCAGCTTGAACAACCCTAAAGTCAAGTCCAAGTCTAGTAAAGATTTTTTTATAAGTCTCTTCCATAAGATCAAATTCTCTAATCATATCTTGCGTTGAAGAATGAAAAGAATAAGAATCTTTCATTAAAAACTCACGACCACGTAAAAGACCATATCTTGGTCTTGCCTCATCTCTAAACTTAGTATTTATTTGGTATAAATTAAGAGGTAAATCTTTATAAGAAGTTACTCTGTTTTTTACTAATTCAACCATTGCTTCTTCATTAGTAGGACTTAATACAAAATCATTTTGGTGTCTGTCTTTGATACGAAGCATCTCTTTACCCATAGCATCAGCACGACCACTTCTATCCCATAAACTCATAGGAGTAACAAAACTAAGTTGCACTTCATTACAGCCTGCATTATCTAATTCTTCTTTTACTATAGCTCTAATCTTTTCTAATACAATTTTACCTAGTGGCATAAAGTTGTATAGTCCAGCACCTTGTTGATTTATAAAACCACCTCTTATTAGAAACTGATGCGAAGGCAATGTTGCATCTGAAGGTACTTCTTTAGTTGTTGGTATGAACGCTCTACTTCTTCTCATTTATTTCCCTTGTGCTGCATTTAAAGCATATTCACACTTATATTCATCTGGCATCTCTACATTTTCATTGTCTTCTTTTATTAAAAACTGTAAAGCTCCGGTTATCATATCTGACTTTGAGTCTGCAGATACATTTCTCATTTTTGAAGTCATATCATGTAAAAAGCGTTTCATAACTTGTTGACTCATTTTATGAACTTGTTCTTCGTACTCTTTTGGAATATATCCATTATTTATAACTCTATCACTTTCTATTTTTGCAGCTTCAAAAGCTTTTTCATATATTTCTTTTATTATTGGTTCTATATTTAAAGTATCTAACCACTCAAAAAATGCCACTGTACTTCTTCCAATGATTGAATGAGCTTTCTTTGCTTCTTCTTCTCTTAGACCTTTATTCTCACAAACGATTGTTTTTAAATCATCGATTTGGTAGAGATTTATTCTCTCACCTTTATGATAAACAATATCTCTTGGGATAGCTAAGTCAAACCAATATCTATCAAAATCACATGGCTTTATAATTTCATCTGTAATAATAGGCACAGGTGATGACGTAGCAGTAAAAAGAATTTCAAAATCATTTATAACATTTGCCAATTGGTCAAAGTCTAAAACTTTAGCACAGCAATCATTTGCTAAAGCAAAAGCTTTTTCTTTTGTTCTATTCATAATATAAACATCTGCACCATTTGAAACAAGATGTTTAGCTGTAATTTCAGACATTTCGCCTACACCAATCACTAAAGCTTTTTTGCCTTCAAGATTGTCCAAAACAGATTTTAGTTTAGTAATCGCTACACTAGCAATTGAAACAGGTTTTGAAGAAATATCAGTCACATTTCTTACTTTAGCTGCACACTTAAATGCATTATGCATTGCTCGTGCTAGTTTTTGACCACTGTAGCCTTTATCATATGAAAATCTAAATGCATCTTTAAGCTGTCCAGCGATTTGAGTTTCACCAACAACCATAGAATCAAGTGAAGATGCAACAGTAAAGAGATGATGGATAGCACTACTATCATCAAAAATATCAGCACGACCTTCAAGCTCTTCTATAGGAATTCCTGCGCGTTGTGTTAACTTTTCAAATATATGTTGAGTAGCCAAAACAATATCACTACAACTACAGAATATTTCCATTCTATTACATGTAGAAATAAGAATACTCTCATTTATAGATTCGCTTTCATTTAATTTTTTTAAACAAGCATCAACATGTAATGGGTCAGGATATGATAACTTTTCTCTAATTTCCATAGTAGAATTTTTGTGTGAAAAACTTATATTTAAATAATGCATTAATAACTTCTTTTAATCATGGTTTGTAATATTTCGATTAGTGCTGTATCATCTTTAATAGCCAGCATCGCTTCATTTGATAATTTTTTTGCAAGTTCAAATGACATTTCAACACTTTTATGTTCTTGCATCTTCTGTTTTATCCAAAGAACTTCATCTTTATCAATCTCTTTTGCATGTGAATTTTTTAATCTTTGTTTATCTTGTGTATTTAGAACTTTGTAAAGATAGATATAAGGAAGTGTACATTTGCCCTCTACGAAGTCATTCATAGCAGGTTTTCCAAGTGTAGCTGAGTCAGCAGTTATATCAAGAATATCATCAATTATTTGAAATGACAGACCAAGATTTCTTCCATATATCCCGTACATTTTTGCGTCTTTACCTGCAAGTAGTGCAGATGCATAAGCTGCAGCTTCTATAAGAGTAGCTGTTTTAAGATATAACATATCAAGATATTTATCTTCATCTTCGTTAAACTCATCTGCCATTTTTACATCTTGCATCTCACCTTTAGATAAAGCAGTGACAGAAGAAGCTATTGTTTTGGCTACATCTTTGTCAAATTCTACAAGTTCAGTGAAAGCTTTTGAGTATAATATATCACCTAGCATTACAGCTGTTTTACTTCCCTCTGTAGCATTAACAGATGCTACACCTCTTCTTGTTAGTGATTCATCAATAACATCATCATGAAGAAGACTTGCTCCATGAATCAACTCAACAATAGCAGCTAATAGTGGAGCTTTTTCATGTTCTGGAGCAATCTTTAAAATCAGTTTGGCTCTAAGTCTTTTACCACCAGAGAGCATACTAAAAAGACGAGTTACTTCATCGTAATCTACCTCTTGTATCAATCTTGCTATTTCACGCTCAACTCTTTGCATTAAAACCTCTCTAACTATTCTTCAAATATTTTAAACTTATTTTTGCACTTCTATCAGTTAAAAGAAGATCAAATATAGCCTCTTTTGTCTCATAATTAAACTCTTTAAATTTAACTAATACATAAGGCACATTGTAATAATCTGTACCTCTAGGTTTTAATTCAACCCGGAAACTATGATTTTTATGTCTTAAGTATAGTATATTTTGTGCAACTATTTTATCATATGAGCGATGAATTATTAATCCCTCATTTTTGTATAGTGTCCATCTAAATTTAAACAGTTTTGTAATATCGCCGTATTTTACAAGAATTTTCTTTTGTTCATCCTTTTTCAAGGAAATTGTCTTTATTTCTCTAAACTCATCCCCTATTACAAGAGTAAAACTGATAGATAAAAAAACAATAACTTGTAAAATTATTCTCATTAACTACTCACTCTTTGAGACTATCTCACCAGTCAGTTCAATGCTTAAACTTTTAGTCTTATTCTCAACTATTTCAGCATTTTCCAACATAAACATATCAAGTTCTTTAGAAAAATCTTCACCAATTTTTTCTTCTAAAAAAAGCTCCATAGCAGCTCTTCTTTTAATAAAATTTTCTAAGTCAAATCTAACAACATCATTGTTTGCATTAAAAATAATATCCATCAATTTACTAACAGGTGATCCTAAAAATATATCATCTTCATCTTCAAACAGTGCACTATATTTTGACATTTAATTATTCCTTGATTTATATATTTCTAAATTATACAGTTCATTTATTAATTATTAGTGTCGTTACTAATTTAATTTTACTTAATTATCTCAGTACCAACACCCTCAGAAGTAAAGAGTTCTAATATCATCGAATGTTCAAGTCTACCATCAATAATATGTGCCTTTTTTACCCCACCATCAATAGCTTCTATACATGCATCTACCTTCGGTACCATCCCACCATTAATAGTTCCATCCGCTTTTAAAGCTTCAACTTCAGCTTTTGTAAGAGTAGCTAAGAGTTCTTTATCATTATTAAGAACACCTGGTGTGTCTGTTAAAAAAACAATTTTATTTGCACCTATTGCTTTTGCAACATATGAAGCACATAGGTCTGCATTTATGTTAAAACCTGGATGACCCATTTCATCACCAGCAGCTATAGGAGCAATTACAGGTATAAATTTATCATCCATTAACTCAGAAAGAACAGTAGAGTTTACTGAGTCTATTTGTCCTGTCAAGCCCCATTTCGCAAAATCTTTGGCTTTAGCTGTAATAAAGTGAGCATCTTTTCCACTTATACCAATAGCTTTTGCTCCATGTGAATTTAGAAGAGAAACTATCTCTTTGTTTATTTCACCACTTAAAATCATCTCTGCAATACGCATTACTTCTTTCGTTGTTACTCTCTGTCCATCTATAAACTTAGTCTCAATATTTAGAGCATCTAGCATTTCTGTAATCTTAGTTCCACCACCATGAACTATCACTGGTTTAACACCAACAAGATACATAAGTAAAATATCTTCTGCAAATTTTTCTTTTAACTGAGCTGAAGTCTGAGCAGAACCACCATATTTAATTACAACTATCTCATTTCTAAACTCTTTTATAAATGGCAATGCTTCAAGCAGTGTTTTTACTGTTTCAATTTTTGTTTTCAATGTTTATTCCTGTAATTATTAATTCTGTCAAAAATTTCTTCATCTACTTGAACATCTAAATCCAAAAGCGATAAAGGCAGACCAAAAGACTCGACTTTTACAAAATCTTTATAGGTTACTAAAAGTGAATCCGAGCCATCTTCTTCTAAAATTTTTTCTAACTCTTCTATTACAAAAGAGTGATGGTCTTCAAAGTAATTTTTACTTACAACTTTAGGTAAAAATTCATTTAGTCTTGATGGTCTTGCTATTGCTGTTACGAGTGACATTTTAACACTTTTATTTTTAAGTTCTACTACTCTTGTAAAATCTTGTCCATCTTGAAGTACTATTGCTTCTTTTGAACTCCAAAGTCGTTCTCTAAAAGGTCCAGATGGCAGACATCTATGATTCTTTGTTTTTATATCAATTAGTAAATCTAGTTTTTTTATATCATGCTTTGAATAAGCATCGTCTAAAAAAACAATTTTTGCACCCATTTGTTTTGCTTTTAGTATTGCACTAGGTCTATCTTCACTAACAATGACAATAGCATTCTTTAGTTTATGTGCATAAATCATAGCCTCATCTCCGCTAATAGTTACATCACATAAGATATTTGTCTTGTCTTTTACAACATATAAACCTGAGCTACTACGACCATATCCACGAAGGACTATTGCAGCATCTTCGTACTTAGAAGCAAGAGCTGTAACAAGAGGTGTCTTACCACTACCACCTACACTTAGGTTTCCAACACTTACTATGTCTATATCAAAATCTATTGGTTTTTTATTTTTAAATCGGATATACATGCCAAAGCAATATATCCAACTAAGAGGAAGAAGTATTGAAGAGATAAGCTTTTGAATAAAAGAAGGATTGTAAAAATACTCTTCAACCCAAAATACTAAACTCTTTTTCAAAATTGTTAAACTCTTGTTTTAGCTATTTGCTTAATCTTATCACAAACAAATTTTACAGCTTTATCATCCATACTTGCATATATTGGAAGTGACAATACTGTTTGATAACTCTTTAGTGCTTTAGGATAATTGTTTATTTTTAGTGAATACTTTGCCTTATAGTAAGTTAAAAGATGTAATGGAATATAATTAAGTCCACACTCAACTCCAACCTTCTTAAGCTCAAGAGCAAAAGAATCACGGTTTTTATCTATTTTAACAATATACAGTGAAAAAGGATGTTCTGCATTACTCATATCTGGAATTGTAATATGCTCGGTTGTAGCTAGGGCCTCACTAAACATACTTGCTATCTTTTGTTGTCTAGCTATATTTTTATCTTGTTTTCTAATCTGTGCTCTTAAATAAGCAGCAGCTAGTTCACCCATAGAATAATCATTTCCAATATCTACAACATCATATATATATTCTAAAGAGTCCTCATCACGGACTATTGCATGATTACTTAGAAGTCTAGCACGTTCTATAATTTCATCATCGTCTGTTACCAGCATACCACCATTACATACATTTTTCTTTAGATGCGCAGAGAAGTCAAAACAAGTTATATCAGCACCTGTTGAACCAATACGTTTACCCTTATATGATGCACCTAAAGCTTCACAAGCGTCTTCGACAATTTTAACATCATAAATCTTAGCTATTTTGTATAATCTGTCTAAATCAACTGTTATTCCAGCTACGTGCGTAACTATCACCGCTTTTAGTTTTTTAGACTGATTATCTTCTAAGTATGCTTCTAAAAGATCTAAATTAATATTGTAAGTATTTGCTTCAATGTCTATGAAAACAGGTTCAGCATCAAAATGACGAACAACTTCTGGTATGTTAGGATAAGCATTGACAGAACAAACAACTTTATCTCCACGTTTAAGATCAAGGGCTAACATCGCGAGATGAAGTGCTGAAGTACCGTGAGAAGTTGCAAGGGCATACTCTGCTCCAATATAAGAAGAAAATTCATCTTCAAACTGAGAAACCTGATTTAAATCTTCTGCATCTAAAACATCTGCTACATTACTGTGTTCTTCACGCCCACTTTCATATTTATAAAACGGTATTTTTATCATTCTCTTCATCCTTAATTTTATTTCATAAAATGAAGGAAACCCTTCATCTGTTTTCTAACGATATCGGAAGTAATTCCGCTATCTACGCTAACGCTTAGTTTCCTTTGGCAGGAAGCCCATTGCATTAATGCAATTTATAGGGTGATATCTCTTGGGTAGTTAAAATCATGGTTGATAGTTCTTGATGTTAGCTTTGCAATAACTGGCATCTTTCGCTTAAAATGGTTACGAAATATTCTTCCTATTATCATATCTAGCATCTGAGAGTCTATACCTTTTTTAACTATTTCTTCTTTAGTAAGTCTATCTTCTACATACATTTTCAAAGCGACGTCAAGTTGTGCATATGTATAACCCAAATCATCTTCATCACTCTGTCCATCCCATAAATCAGCGGAAGGAGCTTTGTCTATAATGCTTCTTGTTATGCCCAAATACTCTGCTAACTCATAGACTTCACTTTTATAAAGATCACCTATTGGGTTAACTGCACTTGAGAGATCACCATATAAAGTTCCATACCCTAACATTAACTCACTCTTGTTACTTGTTCCTAAAACTAAAGCATTTTCTCTTGCTGAGATATCAAAAATAGTTGACATTCTCATACGAGAAGAGAAGTTTCCTTTTCTTAAGTTGTCCATATTTGGATTGAGTTCTTCATATGCACGTAACATTGGTTCAATAGATGCCGTTATAGACCCCATTGAGAAGTCTTTACATAATGTATCTGCGTCATCAAGTGAATTTTGTGAAGAATATTGTGAAGGCATTTTTACACATAACAAATCATCTTTAAAAGTTCCGTGAGCTAAGACTGCAACAACAGCAGAATCAATCCCACCACTTAAACCAACTACAACTTTTCCAATACCAGTTTTACGAACTTCATCGGCTAAGAAACGTTCTAGATAGTCTGAAATTTGTGCATATTTACTCATTTTTTATTGTGAACCTTTGAAAATCTTTAACAAAAAATATTATATCTAAGTTTTGTAAAAAAAATGGTTTGATATTTATATAATTTTGTTACAATCATTAAAAAAGAGATAACGATGCAAATAAAAGTAAAACCAATGGGAGTTTATCAGACAAACTGTTACATTGCAACTCTAGATGGGAAGGACTTTATAATAGACCCAGGAGTAGATGCAGCTTCATGGGTAAAGCAAAATGTTACTAACCCCGTAGCAATATTAAACACACATGGTCACTTTGATCATGTGTGGTCAAATGCACAACTACAGAAGGAATTAAATATTCCTCTTTATACTCCAAAAGGTGACGTAATGTTACTTAGTGATAACAGTTGGATGCCTGATTTACCTCCATCTATTCCAGATATTGAAGTAGAACCAAATCAAGAATTTAATTTTGACGGAGTTAAAGTAAAATTTCGTCATTTTCCTGGACACTGTCCAGGATGCTCAACTATAGAGATAGGAGATGCTATGTTTAGTGGTGACTTTATTTTTAATCGCTCGATTGGAAGAACAGACTTTCCATACTCATCCCCAGAAGACATGAAAGATTCACTACAAAGATTTAAAAAACTAGACTATGATAAAACTGTTTATCCTGGTCATGGTGAAAGTACAACAATAAAACAAGAACAACAACACTCAGATTATTGGATAGGGAGTTTATAATGCAAGATAATTTTAAAGAAAGATCAAAAAACTGGGATGAAGGTAGCACCAGAGTTTTAGGGGCTAAAACAATTGCAGATGCTATAAATAAAGAAATAAAGCTTCATAAGGAAATGGAGATTTTAGACTTTGGTGTTGGTACTGGACTTTTAGGTTTTGATATTGCAACAAAAGTGAAAAAAGTTTATGGAATAGACACATCTGTTAACATGCTCGAAAAGCTTAAAGCAAAAAACACTAAAGAACTTAGTATTGAAACATATTGTCAAGATATTATCAGTACACCTTTAGAAAAAAGCTTTAACGGTTTAGTTAGTTCAATGACTCTTCATCACGTTGAGAATTTAAAAGATTTTTTCAAAACTATACATAAAAATATTCATGAAAATGGTTTTATTGCTATTGCAGATTTAGAACAAGAAGATGGAACTTTCCATTCAGACAATAGTGATGTTTTTCACTTTGGGTTTAATGAAAAAGATTTATGTGAGATTGTCCTGGAAGCTGGGTTTAGTGAAGTAAAGTTTCAAAATATAAATACTATAAACAAATCTCATAGAGATTTTGGTGTATTTTTACTTACCGCTAAAAAATAAAAGAGATGTTTTTAAACATCTCCATCTTCAAGAAGCTTTAATTTTAAGATATGTCTCTCTGTGATAACTGTCTTAAACTCACCCTGAAAAACTTTTATATCCAGAACATGTCCTTCAACATAAACATTTCTTTTTCGACCCTCTTTATGTCTAACTCTTGCAACAAAATTCACTTCATCAGTAAATTTTACAGGAGATAAAAACTGACAATCACTTCCAACTAAGACTACATTTTTCTCATTTACAGCAGCCATTGCAGAAAAATCAGCTGCAGAAAAAATAAATCCACCATGAATCAAACCCTGATCATCCGCTACCATCATAGAATTTGTGGTAAGCCTCAGCTCAACATATCCAACCTCATGTTTAATTATCTCACCACACAGATCACGATTAATATTCTCATGCGTATTTAAAAGAATTGACTTTTCATCGTCTTCTCTATAATCATCAAGTTCTAGTTCTTCATCACGTGCTTCATTTACAGTACTCATCTTTTGTCCTTAATCAATTTAACATATACTCTTTTAGGGGCTGGATAACCTTCTACTGTTTTTGAACTGTCATCATGGTCTAAGAAGTCTTCCAATGACTGCCCTTCTATCCAGGATGTTTTTCGTTGCTCACTTGCATCTGTAGTTGAAGTTTCTAAAACCTCAAAACTGCTAAAGCCTGCTCTTATACACCAGTTTTTAAGACTGGATATTGTTGGTACAAAGTAAATATTTGGTATCTTTGAATAAGATGACTTTGGGCAAAGAGCCATCTCATCTTCTCCATCAATATAAAAAGTATCCAGTATTACTTCTCCTTGGTTTTCAAGTCCACGAAAAAGAGATTTTAACATCGCTACAGGATCACTTCTATGATACAAAACTCCTAAACAAAAAATTGTATCAAACTTCTCTTCATAAAATTCTAGATGCTCTACACCTAAAAGTTCATAAACTATGTCACTTTTAACAAAATGATTTATAAAATCAAACTGCGTCTTATACAAAGGCGAAGGATCAAAACCTACTAAAGATTTTGGTGAATCTTCTTGCATACGAAATAGATAGTAACCATTGTTACAACCTATATCGGCAACTCGCTTATCTTTTAAATTAAAATGCTTTCTTAAAAGGTTATATTTTATATTACTTTTCCATTCAGCATCAATATATGTGCCACAAACTTCAAAAGGACCTTTTCTCCATGGCATCATACTTCTAGCAACTTCTTCAACATTATTGTTAGAATCACAGCTTATCTTTATAACATCCTCAAGTACAATGTCAAATGAGTCATCTTTTAGTGATTCTAATGCATCGCGAAGAGGCTTGATGTTTTTCCAAGTCATCCACTTTTGTCTTTCTTTTCTTAGGTCATTTAAGTTCATTTTATTCTTTTTATAAGTAAATTTGATTATAATTGTATCTAAAATATTCACAGGAAGTTTAAATATGAGATTAGAAAAAAAAGCCACCTTAGTATCTATTTCAGTTGCAGGAGTACTAGTCCTAATGAAGATGACAGTTGGTATTTTAAGTGGTTCTATTGCTGTACTTGCATCTGCAATTGACAGTTTACTAGACCTTACTGTCTCTTTATTTAACTTCTTTGCCCTAAATACTGCTGAGAAACATCCCGATGAACAATTTAATTTTGGACGTAGTAAGATAGAACCATTTGCTGCCGTGGTTGAGGGAACTGTGATTTCTTTTTCTGCTCTTTTTATACTCTATGAAGCACTGGTAAAGATAGCACATCCAAGAGAAATGGACTTTATGGGAAGTAGCATTTGGGTAATGGCAGCTTCACTTGTCATAACTCTTTGCCTAGTTATCTTTTTAAACTATGTTGCTAAAAAAACGAAAAATATGGTTATAAAAGCAGATGCCCTTCACTACAAAACAGACCTTTTCTCAAATGGTGCTATACTTGTAGCCTTAGCACTAATCTCAATAACTGGAGAGCAACTAATAGATCCTATTCTTGGTGTGGGTATTGCATTTTATATGATTTATTCTGCTATTCCAATAGTAAAGGAAGGTATTTTAATGCTTTTAGATGCTGCTCTACCGCAAGAAGACATAGAAAAGATTAAAACTATTTTAGAAGAAGAAAAGATTATTAGTGATTATCATTTTTTACAAACTAGAGAAGCAGGTTCAAATATATTTATATCTGTACATACTGTTTTTAACGTTAGCATCTCTCTTTACGATGCCCATTTAGTTGCAGATAAAATAGAAGCTAAGATCAAAAAACTTTTTGATGATAAGAATGTACATATTCTTGTTCATATGGATCCATACGATGACTCAGAAATAAATGAACTTGAAGATGAGTACTAAACAGATATGAACTTTTATGCTTTAATAATTGGAACAGAAATACTCAATGCTAGAAGAGAAGATAAACATTTTAAATTTGTTCGAGATGAACTACAAAAATACGGTTATTCTCTTTTTGCTACTTTTATAGTTAAAGATGATGAAGAGCTTATGAAGAACTGCTTTGAACTTATTAAAAATGATAAAAATTCTATTTTATTTTCTTTTGGCGGGATAGGCTCTACTCCAGATGATTTAACAAGAGATATTTCAGCTGAAGTATTTACTCAAAAACCTGTTGTACAACACCCAGTATTTGGACAAAATATCATAAATAGGTTTGGAGAAAAAGCATATCCTCACAGAATAAAAATGGCTGAGATTCCAGAAGGTTCACAGCTACTTTTTAACCCCGTAAACAATATGTCAGGCTTTTCTCTTGAAAATAGATTTTTCTTTGTTCCAGGGTTTCCTGAGATGGCACACCCAATGATATCAGATGTAATCTCTAAGTTATGTTCTAAAAAACTAGAAACTTATAGATATACACTTCTCGCACATACTAGTGAAGAGACTTTAATAAACCAAATGAAACTTCTTCCAAAACATATAGAGCTATCATGTTTACCACTTTTTAAAGATGCTAAACCTATGGTTGAACTATCACTTAGTGGTTACAATAAAGAAGACGTAAGAAAATACTTCGATAAATTTATAGTTGAACTAAAAATATTTGATATAAAATACAATATAAAATAACTATAAAATCAGAGAAGCATATCTAGATGCTTCTTAATCTGACTACTTAGCGTACTCTACCGCTCGGCTTTCTCGGATAACATTTACTTTTATCTCTCCGGGATATTGAACTTGTTCTTCAATCTCTTTTGCTATCTCTCTTGACATAAGTACTGACTCATCATCATTAATCAAGGTAGCATTAACAATAACCCTTATTTCACGGCCTGCATTTATAGCATAAGCCTGTTTTACACCAGAATGCTCAGATGCTATTTCTTCTATTTGTGTTACTCTTTTTAAGAAGCTCTCAAGAACTTCTCTTCTCGCACCTGGTCTTGCAGCAGAAAGTGCATCTGCTGCACAAACAGCTCCACATTCTATGGAATTGATTTCTTCATGTCCGTGATGAGCATATATGGCGTTAATAACTACACTATGTTCATTATAACGGGTACATATATCTGCACCTAAATCTACATGGTTTCCATCATGATCATTAGTTAAAGCTTTACCAATATCATGAAGAAGACCAGCTCTTTTTGCCAGTCTTACATCACCACCCATCTCAGATGCCATTGTTCCTGCTAAATGAGCAACTTCAAGAGTATGTGCTAGGGCATTTTGTCCATAACTTGCACGATATCTTAGTTTGCCTATTAGCTTTACAAGCTCTGGATGCATAGCACCAATATCCATATCAGCAATAAGCTCTTCACCTTCAGTTAATATGCCCTCTTCAAACTCTTCGGATACCTTGTTAAATATCTCTTCTATTCTAGCGGGTTGAATTCTTCCATCCGCTATAAGAAGCTGTAGAGTTTTTGTTGCTATTGCACGACGGTAAAGATTGAAACTACTTACAAGAATAGCATTTGGTGTATCATCTATTATAATATCAACACCCATTAAAGTCTCTAAAGACTTAATATTCCTACCTTCTTTTCCAATAATTCTACCCTTTAGTTCATCATCTTCTAAATGCACTAAATTTGTAAGTCTCTCAGATGCAAAATTTCCTGCAAACCTAGTTGTAGCCTGAGCTAAAATATAGTTGGCTTTTTTCTTGCCTTCTACTTTTGCTTCATTTTCATAGCGTCTAACTATATGTGCAACATCTCCACGAGCTTTTTCTTCTATGTTATTTAGAAGGACCTCTTTTGCTTCATCTTGTGTCATTCCAGCACTATGTTCAATAGTATGGAGTGCTTCATCTATTTTAGCTTCATACCTCTTTTTCAGAGATTCTAATGACTTAGCATTTCTCTCTACATCTACTTTTTTTATTTCTAATATTCTAAAGTCATCAATAAGTTTTTTATCTTCACTTTGTTTATAACGTTTAAAACTTTGTTCTTTTCGAATAACATCATCTTCTCTTTGATGTAAGTCCGCCTTGGCTCTGTCTTTAGCACTCTCATAATGTTTAGTAGCTTCAAGTTCAATCTCTTGAGCTTTCAGGTTTGATTTATGTAAAAGCAATTGTGCTTCGTTATCAATAGCACTTGCTTTTGCTTTTGCCTTATCTACATAAACGTCAAAATTAGCATTAGTAATTTTTTTAGAGATGAAAAATCCAATAAGCCCACCTATTGTGGTAATAGCACCACCCAGTAGTATCTCAGTTAACATGATTATTTCCTATTCTCTAGCCGTAATACTTTCTTGGTTTTTTGTTAAACTTTGGTGTTAATAGTAAGTCACATGCAACATCGTAATCATCACATATAAACTGTTTCGTATAACAAATTTCTGGTTGTATAAAAATGGTGTATGGTTTCTTTTTTAACTTTGCGAAGAAACGGTCATACATCCCTTTGCCAAAACCAACTCTTTGTAATCTACCATCAACCCCAACCGTAGGAACTATGGCTATATCAATTTTATTTATATTTCTTAATGTATTTCCCGCTTCGTAAATACCAAATTTTTTCTTTTTAAGCGGTAGTCTAAATGGTACTATCTTAAAACTTGAATCTTGCATAAATGGCACAAAAACATCACATTTTTTACGAATTTTGTATAGTGATTTTCTAATGTCTGCCTCAAAAGGAAGAGGATAATAAAATAATATTTTCAAACCTTTAGTATTTTTCAGTTCACGCAATAGTTGCTTGTTTATCATAGCATTTTTATAATATTTGTTATGTGAAGATGCGTTTTTTATTTTTTTAAGACAATTTACTCTAAATATTGATTTTGTAAGAGACATGTTACTTCTTTAAGTTATAATTTCGCATATTTTACAATAAAAAGGTATTTAGATGTTTAAAAAAATAACGACAGCTCTTTTGTTAAGTTCAGTTGTGTTCTTAGTAGGATGCAGCAAGGAAGAACCTCAAGATATAAACGAGACTATTTCAAAAAAAGAAGTTGTTCCAACAAACGACTATGTGTTAACAGGTCTCGACAACAAAGAGTATATAGTAACAAAGCAAGGTTCTGATTTTACACTTAAAGGGGCAGAAGGTAAAGTAGTTATTTTTGATATTTTTGCAACTTGGTGCCCACCTTGTCGTGGAGCAGCAACTCATCTTACTTCACTTCAAAAAAAATATAAAGACGACTTAATCATTATCGGGCTAACTATAGAAGATCAAATATTAAACTCAAAACTTTTAGATTTTAGAAACCAATATAATGCAAATTATGTTCTAGTTAACTCTGATCAAAACCTTCGCTTAGTTTATACTATTGCAGATGAGCTAAAACTTGGAAATAGATTTCCTATTCCTGTGATGACAATATATAAAGACGGAAAATATATAAATCATTATGTAGGTTCAATTGAAGAAGAACTTGTTGAAAATGACATCAAACTTGCTCTTGGCAAATAAGGAAGTATACATATGTTTGGTTTTATAAAAAAATCTTTATCTAAGACAGCAGAAGCAATAAGAACTGTTGCACCAAAGAAAAAGATTACTTTTACAAAAGATGAGCTTGAAGATATTCTACTCGAAGCTGATGTAGAGTATGAATTAGTAGAAATCATCATCAATGAAATATACCAAAGCAAAGTAACTAGAGATATTCTTCGCTCTAAACTTCTAGCAACACTAGCTTACACAACTTACAAAGAGCCTGAATTTACAGCTCCATTTGTTGAGTTGATAGTTGGAGTTAATGGAGCAGGAAAGACAACTACTATCTCAAAACTAGCATATAGATATAAAAGTGAAGGTAAAAAAGTTATTTTAGGAGCTGGAGATACATTCCGTGCTGCAGCAATCGAGCAACTTACTCTGTGGGCAAAAAAACTTGATATTCCTATAGTTTCATCAAAGCAAGGGCATGACTCTTCCGCCGTAGCATTTGACACAATTGATTCTGCAAAAGCAAAAGGTATTGACCATGTCATTATAGACACTGCTGGTCGTCTTCACACACAAACAAACTTGTCAAATGAACTCATCAAAATAAATCGCATCTGCGATAAAGCTCATCCAGGTTCTCCTCATAGAACTATTTTAGTTTTAGATGGAACACAAGGAAACTCAGCAATATCTCAAGCAAAAGCTTTTAACGAGATGATTGGCATAGATGGCATAATTATTACAAAACTAGATGGAACTGCAAAAGGTGGCTCAATCTTTTCTATCGCTTACGCTTTAGAACTTCCTATCCTCTATGTTGGAACTGGAGAACAACCAGAAAATTTAACACCTTTTGATAAGTATGAGTTTGTTGATGGCTTACTAGATGTAATCTTTACAGAAGAAGAAACTAAATAGTTATCTTCTTTTGTTAAGTCCTAAATACTTCAAGTTTTAAGTGAAGGGAATTTGTTAAATTATTTAAGTGATCTGCTGCTGCAACTATTTCTTCTACACTACGAGCATTATGTGAAGATATTTCATTCACCTCAGATACACTCAATACAATAGCCTCGACCCCAACTCCTGCTTTTTCTAAATCATCAACAGTTTTATCACTTGCATCTACAGCCATATTTACAATATAAACTGTTTCATTAATGCTAGTTTCCACATTTGTTGCCTTAGAACTTAAGCCTTGCATCTCATGTGAATTATTACTCATATGAGTGCTAACATCTCCAATAGATTCAACTATAATATTTATAGTTGAATCTATATCTACTAAAGACTTTTGGGTTCTCTCAGCCAACTTTCTTACTTCATCAGCAACTACTGCAAAGCCACGACCATGCTGACCAGCACGAGCAGCTTCTATCGCAGCATTTAGAGCAAGAAGATTTGTTTGGTCTGCTATGTCTTTTATAATTTCTAAAATATTTTTAACTTCTTTGGCATCTGAAGATAAGGTAATCATTCTTTGAGATAGTTCTACTTCTAGTTTAGCACTATGTTGAACTTTTGAATTCAACGATATCACATCTTCAAGAGCATTTTTTAAGTTGTTATTTGCTTTTTTAATTTCTTTCTTATTTTCTTGAGCATCTTCTATTGAGCAAATTATCTCACTTTTAATAAAGTTTGCTCTAGAAGTCGCTTCATCTACAACTTTTACAGATTTTTCTACATTTGTTCCAACTCGCAAGGATGTAGTTGAGAGTTCATGAGAAATAGAAGTATTTTCTAACGAACTTTGTTTAGAAATCTCTATAAGCTCTTTTACCTCTTTAATCAAAGTGTTAAAACTTTTTGCCATTTGTGATATCTCTTGTGGAGCCTTTTCATCTACTAAAATTGAAAGGTCTTTACTCTCCCCAATACTTATAAGAGTCTTTTTAAAACTCTCAAGTGGTTTAACAATACTTTGGTTTACCATCATTAAAGACATAATAGTAATTAATACCAAAATACATAAGGACCAGATTATAATACTGTTTCTTATGCTATTTGGAGCGAGAAGTACTTCAGATTCATCTATCTCTGAAAGTATTGCCCATTTAAAATCTTCGCCTACATTAACATTTGTAAAAGAAGAAAGCACCAGATTATTATTATAGTCAATCACTATCTTAGTATCTGTTTTACCATCTAATGCTTCTCTTGAAGCTTCAGTATTGACAGAACCAGTTAAAGGGTTTGCAAAAGAAGCTTTTAAAGAATGCCTTTTTGCATCTAAAAAACTATCACTTCTCATTAATTTATCCACACCAACTAGATAGTCTTCTTGAGTTTTTCCATATCCATGCCTATACTTCATAACTTTATTGATAGATTTATCACAAATTTGAAAGACTAATACAGCTTGAACCTGAGCGTTAACAATAATAGGTTTAGCTAAAAACATTGATGGTTCATTATTACTAGGAGCATATGGTTTCATATCAACGAAACTTGCTCGATTATTTGTTATTGCTTTTTTATAGGCTTGGGCTAGTCCACTATTTTTTAGTGAACCACTAGATAAGTTAGCGCCATAATCAGATTCTTTACGTGCACTATAGATTATATGTCCAGTCTTTGCCGCGACAATATAAATATCATAATATCCATACTCTTTTAGATATTTTTGAAAAAATGGCTCATGAGGAAGTCTCTCTTCTTTTACTGCAAAATTATTTACTGGAAACTCTGCATCTGGCTCAACTTCAAGATCATCCAAAACATTAAGTAAATCCCAAGATATATTTTGAAGATTGTTACTCACGGAGAGAACATCTATATCACGGATAGCACTTTTAAAAAAGTTTTCTATTTGATTTTTTTTGATATCACGCACTGTAGTTAAATTTTTATAACTATTTTGTATAAGAGCATCTTTACTTTTAGAACTTGAAATATAAGTTGTTATTGTGGCTAGTAATATCAAAGAGAGTGTTGTTAACAAAATTACTTGAAACTTTATTGATAGTTTATTCATTTATGTACCTTATATATTTATGCGAAGTTTATAAGTACATCATTACAATTTTATTACAAGATATATATGACAAAATGTCATATTATAAATCTAGACATACAAAAGTATGTATACTTTGCATAATTAAATTAAGGGCTAACTTATGGCTAAGAAAAAGATTTTATTTGAATGTCAACATTGTGGTTTCACAACCCCAAAATGGATGGGAAAATGTACAAACTGTGGAGCTTGGGACTCATTTATGGAACTTAATGAGCATCAACAAGAAGTGGTACAACAAACTAAAACAAAATCCAGTAGTGCTTCAAAAGCTGTAAGTATAAATGATATCCAAGAACAAGAAATTTATAGATATAGTTCATTAGATAAAGAACTAGATGGTGTTTTAGGAGGAGGAATAGTTCCAGGCTCTCTTACTCTAATCGGAGGAAGCCCTGGAGTTGGAAAATCAACCCTACTTCTAAAGGTAGCTTCTAACATAGCATCTACAAATAAAAATGTACTTTATGTTACGGGTGAAGAATCAAGTGGACAAATTAAACTTCGAGCAAATAGACTAGGTTCAAATGTTGATAGTCTATATCTTTTAAGTGAAATTAGACTTGAACAAGTTTTAGTTGAACTTGAACACAGAGAATATGAGTTTCTTATTATTGACTCAATTCAGACTATTTACTCTGAAAATATAACTTCAGCACCAGGCTCTGTTACACAAGTTAGACAGATTACTTTTGAACTTATGAGAATAGCTAAAGAGAAAGATATTGCAATCTTCATCATTGGTCATATTACCAAAGAAGGTTCTATTGCCGGACCAAGGGTTCTTGAGCATATGGTTGATACTGTCTTATATTTTGAGGGAGACTCTTCACAAGAATTGAGAATACTTAGAGGGTTTAAAAATCGTTTTGGTCCTACAAGTGAGATAGGAGTTTTTGAGATGCGAAGTGATGGCTTAGTATCTGCAACAGATGTAGCATCTAGATTTTTTAATCGTAATTCACAACAAGCTGGGTCTGCCCTTACTGTAGTTATGGAAGGGTCTCGCCCGATTATCTTAGAAGTTCAAGCCCTTGTTTCAGAGTCACATACTCCAAACTCAAAAAGACAAGCAACCGGCTTTGATAACAACAGATTAAACATGCTTTTAGCACTACTAGAGAGAAAGCTTGAGATTCCACTATCTGGATATGATGTATTTATAAATATAACCGGTGGTATTAAAATAACCGAAACAAGCGCGGATTTGGCTGTACTAGCCGCTATTATCAGTAGTTTTAGAGACCGTGTAATTTCAAAAGAGACTGTATTTATTGGAGAAGTATCTCTCGTTGGTGATGTTAGAGAGGTTTACGGTATGGATGTTAGACTAAAAGAAGCAAAAATGCAAAATATTTCAAAAGTGCTTTTAGCAAAAAAACCACTTGAAAAAACTACAATGAAAATATTTATCGTTGATGAAGTAACAAAACTTTTAGAATGGTATTAATTTTTTTATAAAGTATTTACTATTAAAAATGTATAATCAGTAAATATATCATACAAAAGGACACCAATGGTAGATGCTAAACTTATAAGTGAAGAAAAGCTTTTAATTCTATCGTTGGACTATAAAATTTTAGGTATAAAAAAATGTATTTGATTCAATGTTAAAACAATACGCACAAGGGAATAAGCTTTTTAAATCTTATTTTAAAAAAAACAAAGAAGCCCTTCTAAAACTAGTTAGTAGTGGACAATCCCCAAAAGCTCTCTTTATTGGTTGTTCTGATTCTAGAGTAATCCCTGACTTAATAGTTCAATCAGATCCAGGAGATTTATTTGTTATTAGAAATGTAGGTAACTTTGTTCCTCCATATAAGCCAGATGAAGATTATCATGCAACAGCATCTGGTATAGAATATGCAGTTAGTGTTTTAAAAGTTCAAGAAATAATTATATGTGGGCATACTCATTGTGGCGCTTGTATGCATCTTTATGAAGAAGTAGATGATCCTTCACTAATACATACTAAGAAATGGCTTGAACTGGGTAAAAGTGCTAAGACTTCGGCTATACTTAGTCTTGGTAAAGATGCTCCAAAAGAAGACTTATTAAGACTTACTGAAAAACTCTCAGTTATGAAGCAAATTGACAATATATTGACATACCCTGTTGTAAAAAAACGTTTTGAAAATGGTAATTTATCCATACATGGATGGTATTACGATATTGAAACAGGGAATATTGACTATTACAATGCTGATTCATATGAGTTTTTACCATTAAAAGATTTGATTCAATCAAGCGAGAATTTATAAATCCTTTATAAATTCCGATATACTAGTACAATTACATTTTAAGGAAAATTATATGGCAGAAGAAAAGACAGAAGAAGAAAATACATCCACAGAAAAAAAATCAAGTAATATGTTAATGATGATTATAATTATAGTTTTAGTACTAATAATTATTTCTGGTGCTGTAGTAGCTTTTCTTTTAATGGGTGATGATGAAACTGTTGTAAATCAAGCTGCCCCACAAGCTAAAGAAAAAAGTGTTTCAAACACTAGAAAAAGTACTTCTGGAGATTATAGTGATTCTAGAAAACTAAATGATATCGGTGTTTTATACCCACTCGATACTTTTACAGTAAATCTAAAAAGTGATGCTGGTCGTCGTTACTTAAAAGTTACAATGTCATTAGAACTAGAAGGTGAAGAATTAAGCTTAGAACTGGATAAAAAATCTCCTGTTTTAAGAGACAGAGTTATTAGAATTTTAACATCAAAATCACTTGAAGAAATTTCTTCTAAAAAAGGCAAACAAAAAATAAGTGAGCAAATTATGGACACGTTAAATGCCATGATTTCAGATGGTCGTATTCAAGGTATATACTTTACGGAATTTGTTGTTCAGTAAATGATTGGTGTAGACCTCATAAAAACTTCTCGCATGAATCGTTTAATAGAGCGATTTGGCGATAAGGCTCTTCTTCGATTTTTGTCCTGCGATGAGATTAAACTTGTTAAAAACTATAAAACTGCTTCTGGATTTTGGGCGACTAAAGAAGCTGTATCTAAGGCTCTTGGTGTTGGTATAGGAAAAGAGTGTGCATTTGAAGATATTATTATTTCAAAAACGATAAAAGGGGCACCTATAATAAAGCTCTCACAAAGATTAATAGACAATTTTAATATAACTGCTACATCAGTATCTATAACTCACGATGGAGAGTATGCTATTGCTGTTGTAGCAATAGAAAAAACTTAACCACCACCAACAAAATCAAGTAACTCTAATTTATCTGAATCTTTTAGTATATAAGAATCCCATTCATTTTGTTTTACAATTTCCATATTTACTGCAGCTGCCATTACTTTACCATCTAAAGATAATTCTTTAAGCAATTTTGCTAAAGTTGTCTCGTGTTCACATATCCTTGTTTCACCATTTACTATCACATTCATTTATCTTCTTCTTTCATTTAGGTTTTAAATGTATACTATCAAAAAACAAATAACAAAGAGTCATTTTAAAACTATTATTTGTAACGTATACTACAGTATATTAATTTTATAACTAATAATATAATATAATTAATTATAAAAAAACTAATTTATTGCTATACTAGGAAATAAATAAATTAAGGGGTATATTCAAAATGTTAAATTCAAAAGAAATACTAAAATATACGAAAAAACTTTCCATTTTATTTGTTGAAGATCATGATGATTTAAGAGACAATACTACTGAGATATTAAAGAATTTCTTTGATACTGTAGATTATGCTGAAGACGGTAGGATTGCACTTAAGAAATATAAAGATTTTTATAAAGAGAACTCTAAATATTATGATATTGTATTGACTGATATACAAATGCCAAATTTAAATGGGGTGGAACTAACATCTAAACTTTATGATATCAATCCCACTCAACTTCTAATTATACTTTCTGCTCACGATGATATAAAGTATCTAATGCCTTTAATAAATCTAGGAATAGAGCAATTTGTTAAAAAACCTATTGATTATCAAGAACTTCTTAGAGCTTTACTTAACAGTTCTAAAAAAGTTAAAATAGATTCTTCTCCATCGATTAAATTGTCAACTCCATCTAGAGCAATTAAACTTAGTAATAATATTGTTTTTGATAGAGATAATAGTTCTTTACTTGATAATGATAAAATGGTTTATTTAACAAAATATGAAATCATTTTTATGCAATTTCTAAGTAGTAATATTGGCAAAATTTATTCCAATGAAGACATAGCAACTCAATATGAGCTAGAAGAAGAAAGTCTTGATATTCAAAATATTAGAAAACTAGTTTCAAAACTTAGAAAAAAACTACCTGAAGATTCTCTTGAGAGCATCTATGGTATCGGGTATAGAATAATTCCATATCATGGAGAGTAAATATACTAATAAATTTTAAAGATATTTAAGTTGTCTTGATGTTGATACTCTAATTTCATATTATGCATACTTATTATCGAGTGTACTATGTAAAGACCTAAGCCCATTCCATGATTTTTTAGTTTACTCTCATTATGAAAAGGTTTAAAATGTTCTTCTAGTGGTTTTAATAGCTTTTCGCCATTAGATATAAACAAGAGTTTTTTATCTTCATATTTAATTATGACCTTTTTGTCTATTGAATATTTTATTCCATTATCTAGAAGGTTTTTTATAGCTAACGCGATAAGCTCTAAATCAACATCTAATTTTTCATTACTACTGAACTTTTTTTCTATCTTTTTATCTAAGTCATTATCTTCTAACATTAGCATCTGTATAGCAGTATCTAAAATAGTATCAATACTATATGAGCCCTTATTTACATGGTAGTTTTTAGAAACTATCTGCTCTACTTTCGCAAAATCATTTATTTGTAAATTTAATTTTTCAAAGATAACAATCATTCTATTTTTTTGTTTTTCATCTTCTATGAGTTCACTTACGATTCTTCCTTTTGCAATAGGTGTTTTCAACTCATGCATCACGGTTCGTAAAAAAAGTTGTCTTGATTCTAAGAGTAATGCAATTTCTTTTACTGCATTGTCAAACTCATTTGCAACTTGTGCTATTTCATCTTTTCCATCACTTTTACAGTTAATATTCAAATCACCCTTAGAAAATTTTTCAATCTCAAGTTTTAAATCTTTTAACGGGCGTAATGCTTTTAATATCCACATAATACTAAAAATAAAAACTATAAATAAACTAGCTATCAATATAAAGCCATAATATTCTTTTTTATAAACAGTATTATCTTTTAGCAATAACCTAAATTCAGGTACATGTAGATGCAAATAGTATGATTTAGCATCCATAAATATGTCAAATCCGGGTCCACTATTAACTGGTTTAGAGTTATCAATAATTTCTCTTAAATTTAGAGCAGGTACAAAGTTTAGTTTTTTAGTATAATCAATTATTTCTGATCCAAACATATTCTTTTCATGTATATTTTTAGAAATATCAAGATACTTTTCACTTATAGTATTAATAGTTCTTTGCTCTTCATATTTATAATAAGAAAAAAATACAAATATAAAAAGCAATATTGATACGACAAAGATAAAATTAATTTTTGTAATTATTGAGTTAAAATTCATTGTGAAAGTTTATATCCTAAACCTCTTATTGAGTGTAAATATTTTGGATTACGAGAATCATCACTTAGTTTACTTCTGAGTCTTCCAATAATAACGTCTAAACTTTTACTATAAATATCACTCAAGCTATCACAACTCTCAACTATCTGCTCTCTTGAGACTATTCCATTTTTATTGTTTATTAAACAGCTAAGTATCTCATATTCTGCACTCGTGAGAATAAGGTTCTCTCCATTGAAAGTAATTTGCATTTTTGACGAGTCATGTTTAAAAGCACCTTCATCTAACAACTTGTTTGTTTTTTGAGAACGTCTTAGTAGACTTTGTATTACTGCATACATCTCTTTAGGGTCATAAGGTTTTGGAAGATAATAATCAGCTCCTGTTTGAAGCCCCATTATTTTATCTGTCACATCACTTCTAGCACTTGATATAATGATTGGGATATCATAATTATCAGATATTTTTTTACATACTTCCAAACCATCAATACCTGGTAAAGTAAGATCTAAAATAAGTATATCAAAGTTAGATATACCAGCACTTAGTCCCAGATATGGGTCCAAGTGATTTGTTATTTTTATATTATATTTTTCAAGATACTCCCCTAAAAATTCAGAAAATTCAGGGTCATCTTCAATCATTAGTACATTTATCATAATTTTATTTTACCTGAAGAGAATAAAAACAATCTAAACTACTTTCAAATAGATGCACAGTCTTTGTATAGGCAACATTATTATTGTGGTCTATCATTTGGCATATTCTCTGGCATACAAACGAAATACTTATCATCAGGTGTGTTTTTACAAGTACCTTCTAAAGTATTTCCTTTTGGTGTAGTAATGCTACAAGTATCTCCACTTGCTTTATTTTCACAAGCAGTTATAGCTTCTTTTGGTGGCTCTCGTCTGCTTTGGTCTTGAGCGAACATAACTGTAGCGCCTAACATCAATATACTTAATATAATTGTTTTCATCATAATCCTTTTTAAGCTGTAGCCCAAGTTCCAAAGGGCTGCTTTTCAAATGCCATTTTAGCATCTTCGTCTTTATAGATATTTATCCACGCTTGCCAGTTTTCATTATCCATTTTAGGATAATCAAGTCTATAGTGACGGCATCTACTCTCCTTTCTCATTAACGATGCTTTAAGTTTCATCTCCGCACTTATAACCATATTTATTGTTTCATGAGCCAATCTAAGCTCATGCATATCACTAGCTTTAATATGAGGAAGATGTGA
>JBLIEY010000003.1:0-49737 GCA_047633475.1 Sulfurimonas sp. | reverse complement strand
AGATATAATCAAGGACTATGCGCTAGCAATGGAGAGTTTTAATGAATTTTTAACAATTGCTAATGCTATTAGAGAAGTTGAAAGCTATATTAAATCTCTTGAAAATATTTCAAAAACATCTGGATTTATGTCTTCTATTACAAGTTTGATTGATGACTTAAAATACTGGAGAAACGCTTTAATAGAACAGAAGAATGTTGATGATATTCATTTTATGGATTCTCGCATTATTGAAGATACTTTAGCTATAACTAAGACATCATTAAGTTTATAAATAAGATATAAAAAAATGAGTAAAATGTAAGAATAATAAAAAAGGCATATTGAATTACTCTCCTTATTTATTTTTTAATGTGAAATTAGCAATTGTTATGTTGCAACATACTTGCAACGCAATAATGTTAAATTGCTTAAATTAATTAACTTTAATATTTCACAACTAGGAAACCTGAATGAATGAAGAAATATTTTTTCCAGACAATCAATTTATAATTTCTAAAACAGATATAAAAGGCAAAATCAAATATGCTAATGAATTATTTGTAAATATGTCTGGTTATTGTAACAAGGAACTAATTGGCAAACCACATTCAATATTAAGGCATCCAGAGATGCCAAAACTTATCTTTAAAAAACTATGGAGTGAACTCCTATTGGGTAATGAGGTCTTTGCATATGTAAAAAATAAGACTAAACATGAAAAGTACTATTGGGTATTGGCTTTTGTCACTCCAAGCTATGATAATAAAGGAAATTTGACTGAATATTTTTCTGTTAGAAGAAAACCTGAAGGTAATGTAATAAAAGATTACATAGATCCATTATATCAAGAGTTGCTGTCTCTAGAAAAGAAGATTGGAGTAAATGCCTCACAGGATTACTTAAATTCTCTATTAGAACAAAAAGGACTTAGTTATGAACAATTTATCTTCTCTCTCTAAAATACAATATGCAAATATAGTTTCAATAACAATTTTTACGGTTGCGTTAGTTTTTGAACTTTATCATTATGGTTTTGATGCTATGAGAATTTTAAATATTACAAATTTTTTTTTAGCTTGGTATATGTTTGTCAATATAAAAAAAATTCAATCAACAGTTAAAGATTTGTCAACTATTCTTAATTATGCCAAGAACGGAGATCTAGTACATAGAATTGCAAATCATGACAAAGGCGAATTGGGAATGCTAAACATTGAAGTAAATGGTATTTTAGATCAATTTGAAGTTTTTACTAAAGAGGTATTAGGTTCTTTTTCTGCAAGTTCTAAGGGAAGATATCATAGAACGATTATGTCAAAGGGCTTACAAGGAGTTTATTTAGATTCAGCAAAAGCTATTAATACCTCTATGCTAGCTATGCAAGAAAATCAAAATCATACATTGCAAGCTTCAATTAAATATCAAATAAATAGTATTGGACAAGGCATGGATGGATTTGAAATTATTCAAAATGATTTAATATCAGCCATGGACTCTTTAAATGATATATCAGTGCATTCTAATCAAATTTCTTCTGATTCTACTAAAACACAAAACAATATTGAAGCTACAACATCAGATGTTCTCAAAATTGCAGAGTTAGTTACCCAAACCAGTATGAAGATAGACTCTTTATCACAAAAGACAAGGGAAATATCAGGTGTAGTTAGCATGATAAATGATATTGCAGACAAAACAAACTTATTGGCACTCAATGCAGCTATAGAAGCTGCCAGAGCTGGAAAATACGGAAGAGGTTTTGCTGTTGTAGCAGATGAAGTTAGAAAACTTGCGGAAAATACGCAAGAAGCAACAAAAGAGATATCTATCTCAATAAAGACTCTTCAACAAGAAACACAAGAGATTGATGAATCTTCAAAATCTATGAACTTATTGGCGAATGATTTAAATAAAACAATTAAAGAATTTTCACAAACTCTTTATTCTTTTACTGAATCAACGAAGCATACAACGAAAGGTACAAAGTTAATGACTGGAACACTTTTTATGATACTTGGAAAAATAGACCATTTAATCTTTAAAAACAATGCATATTACTCTTTGTCAGAAAGAAAAGTTCACCAAACATTTTCAGACCATAACAACTGTAGATTAGGCAAATGGTACTCTTGTGAAGGAAAAGAGATGATGGGTGTAACAAAATCATTTAAAGAGGTTCTACCATACCACAAGGCAGTTCACGACTTAGTTCTTAAAAATATTAAATATATTACAGATCAAAATCAAGTTCAAGAAAACATAGAGAAAATTGTTGAAAATTTTAAAGAAATGGAAGAACAGAGTAGCAAATTATTTTTAACAATGCAAACAATGTTAAATGAATATGAAGAAGTAATATACAGAAATTAAATATTGTTATTTAGTGTAAAAATATTTTTCTCATACTCATATACCATTATTAAAATAAAGAAAATTATTTTTTTTAGGTCTAGATGCATAAAAAGTTATTAAAAATAACATTGAAGTGATAAAGATTTCATTAAAAGTTAATATCAAATTACTGTTTTAGTGAAATTGTTTAAAAATTATAGAATCTTAGTGTCTCAAGTATGTTGCAACAAACTTGCAACATTAAAATGTAATAATTTTGTAATTGAAACTTAGGTATGTTTATGACTTTACAAATGAGAATCTACTCTTTTCTCAATTACTAACAATTTGGCTTTAGAAGTTTAATATGTAAGATGATAAGTTCAACATAGGTTAGGTGATGGCTTTATGGAAATAATAATATTAAATTTACTTAAACCTGAAATTTACTACAGAACTATAAGTGAGCTTTTCCGTGTTTTTAACAGTATAAAAGTTACTTCTGAATATTTAAAAATTTTACCTATGAGTAGACTTGCATTGCTTGTTGAAAATCAACTAAAGATAGTTGTAGATAAGTCAATCATTATTAATAATAAAACAATTAAATACTCTTTAATAAAAATACCTGACTTAGAAGGAAAGTTTAGTCTATGAAAGAAGAAGACAAGAATGATACTTTGAGATATATTAAGGATGATTTCAAAAAAATAAATATTTTGTTAGTTGAAGATGATCCTCTTCTCCTCAATGAATATATAAGGTTGTTAGGAAGATTTTTTGATAATATTGATTTTAAAAGAGATGGGTTAGACGGCTTAAATGCAGCTTTAAATAAAAAATATGACCTTATTATTTCAGATGTTAACATGCCTTTTATGAATGGACTTGAGATGATAGAAAAAATCAAAGAGAAATATCCAAATCAAAATTCGTTAATTGTATCTGCACATGATGATTCTAATATTCTTCATAAATCTGTAGACATAGGGGTTGATGGTTATATTTTCAAACCTCTTGATGTAGCTCAGACTATAAAAACTTTATCTAAAGTTATTAGAAAAATTTTAATGGAAAAAGAGAACCTACTTTATAAAATAAATCTCGAAGAATTAGTAGTAAAAAAAACTAATGAAGTTATTGAAACTTATACTATTGACAGCGTAAGTAAATTATATTCACTCGCAAAGCTTCATCAAGATATTGCTAAATCATCTAATGAGTCTCTTGCAATTTTAAAAATTAAAAATTTCAAATTATGGAATGATTTTTATGGCTATGATGTTGGAAATAATATTCTTTTACAAACTGCAAAATGTTTAAAGGAAATTGTCACAACTAATCCGCTAATTGCTCATGCTAAACTGTACCGCATAAGTGGTGCTCATTTTGCGATATTAATACCTCTCTCTGGAAAATATTTTGAACATCAAGTAAATAAAATAATTGATGAGTTTGAAAATACTGAAATAGTCATTAACGAGCAACGTGTTTACCTTGAACTTAATGCAGGTGTAGTCTGCTATAAAGATGGGATTAGCCTTTCAAATGCAGATTCTGCTCTGAGAATGGCTGAAAAAGGTGGTAAAACTGTTATATACTCAATTAATGAAGATAAAATAAAAACACAAGCAATGAAACTACAATGTAATGACTCTATCAAACGCGCTTTAATAGACAATCGTTTTGTTCCATTTTATCATGCTATTGTGGATAATAAAACAAATACAATTATGAAATACGAGGCTTTGGCAAGGATGATAATGCCTGATGGAGAGGTAATGTCTCCGGAGTATTTTTTACCAGTATCAAAACAAACAAAAACATATAATAAAATCACCAAGGCTATTCTACAAAAAGCACTTAAAGATTTTAGTGATTCAGATTGTAGTATAAGTTTAAATATTTCAATAGATGATATTGAGCATAAACAAACTCGTGATTATATTCTTTCACAAATTTCGATGTTCCCGGAGCCACAAAGAATAGTGTTTGAGCTTTTAGAATCAGAAAATGTAATCTCCTATAATGAAGTAAAAAGTTTTTTTAGAGAGCTTAAAGCACTTGGTTGTAAAGTAGCAATAGATGATTTCGGTTCAGGCTACTCAAACTTTGAGCATATTGCAAAACTCAATGTGGACTACATTAAAATAGATGGTTCACTTATTGATGCGATGGAAAATGAAATTGCTTCTTTAACTATTGTTGAGATGCTTTCAGCTTTCGCTTCGAAAATGAATATAAGAACGATTGCCGAATATGTCTCGAGTAGTTCTATTCATTCTTTAGTTCATTCTATTGGGATTGATGAATCCCAAGGGTTTGTTTTTGGAGAGCCTATAGCTTTTAACGATACAATGATGTCTTTCCAATCAATAAACAAGAAGGCTTAAAATATTGCACAGTGTAACTTTAAAAAATCTTATATATAAAAGTTTTCTCACAAGCTCTATAATTCCAATCTTTGTAATCGAATTTGTTTTGATAGTTCTTTATTTTGCAACGAGTTATTATATGACTATAGAGAGTCAAAATACCCTTTACTTAAGTGCCTCACAAAATTTACATGAAATTACCACGAGAGAAGCACAGCAAATCAGTCATCAATTTCAAGAGGTCTCACGTATCTCTAGGATAATGCAGAAAAACCATGAAGAGTACTTTTCTTTGGATGATGGATGTACTTTACTAACCACTGAACCTGAATTTGGTGTTCATAAAAATGGAGTATATTATAAAATAAAGAATAATAGAGGAAGCTCTTTATACTATTCTTCAAAAACAAAAATAACTCCATATGCCAAGAATAAAGCCCTTTGCAGCGAAGCAATGGACCCTTTACTCAAATCTATTGTTGAAACAAATCCAGTTATAACACAAGCTTATTTTAATTCATGGGATAATCTTAATCGTCTTTACCCTTTTATGAAAGATGCTCCAGCGCAATACGGACCAGTTTTAAAGATGAAAGATTATAATTTTTATTATCTTGCTGATGCAGTTCATAACCCTGAAAAAAAGCCTGTATGGACAAGCGCATATCTGGATCCAGCTGGACAAGGATGGTTGATTTCTAATATTGTTCCTATTTACAACAAAGATTTTTTAGAAGGAGTAAGTGGGTTGGATGTAACTATTGATTCTCTTCTTCGAAATATTCTATCATTAGACGTACCGTGGGAGGGAAGTGCTTTTCTTGTTGATGCAGATGGAATGATTCTAGCTATGCCTGAAAAAGTTGAAAAGATTCTAAGCTTAAAAGAACTCAAAGAACATCTATATGAAAATAATATACAAAAAACAATTCAAAAACCTGAAGAGTATAATCTCTTTAAAATTAAAAATCCTGAGTTACAAAAAAAGATGAGTACTTTTTTTCAAAATTTTAATAAACTTGAAGAAATGATAATTAAAGGAAAAGGTTATCTCTTAAGTCAAGAAATTATTCCTGAAACTGGTTGGCGTCTTATCGTTTTAGTAGATGAGTCATTAGTCTATGAACCTATAGTTAAGCTTAAGGAAAAAACATATTGGATTGGGTATGTTATGATTGGATTAATGGCAGCGTTTTACATTCTATTTTTTTCCTATCTACTTCGAAAATCATCTAAGATTGCATCTAAGATTGCATCTCCGATTCAAGAATTATCGCTTTTAACATCAGATTTGGGGAATAAGCCAGATAATCTTATAATAAAGCAAGTTGGGATTGAAGAGGTTGATCGTCTTACTAGAAATTTTAATGAAGTAAGTATAGAGCTTGATTCAAGAACCAAAGAATATGTAAAATCCCAATTACGAGAAAAAATGGGAGAAAAAGATGCAGAAATAGCTTATAAAGTAGGTCTTTTTGAGAGTGCAAGTAGTTATTTACACAATATTGGGAATACTCTCACTATGATTGATTCTAAAATACTCTCGCTTAGGTATGTTAAAGAAGCTCTTGACAATTCTGCTTTAGGGGTTACTAAGATCATTGGACTTATAGATAAAAGTGATGCAAAAGCAACTCAAAAAGAGGAGCTTAATACGTTTTTACATCTTTTTAGTAAAGCACTCTCAAGTGATGTTACACATGAAATTGATGAGATAGCAAATAGTATAGAAAAAATTAATAAACAAGCAAGTGTTTCTATCCACCATCAACAAGATGTATTTAATTCTAATATGGATATTAATCGAAAATATACACAAGACTTTGATGTAAAAAATATGTTAGAGGAACTAGCAGAAGATTACCGCGTAAGTTTTAGTAAAAAAAATGCAAGGATTATTCTTAATTGTACGCAAAATTTAATGATAAATAATATTAAATTTCAATTACATAGTGGTTTGAGTAATATATTTAAAAATGCCCTTGAAGCAATAAGTATGAATTACAGTATTAAAGAGGGTAAACTTTCTATACGTGCCAATAGAAATGGAGATGTAATTTTTATTGAGATAGAAGATAATGGAGTAGGGGTTAAACCTGAAAACGTTGCTAGTTTGTTTCAGTCAGGATTTACTACTAAAGAAGATGGGCATGGACTAGGGTTACACACATTTAATAATTTTCTTAACAGCAACAATGGAAAATTAACTTTTCATAGTGACGGTTACCTTAAAGGCGTAATAGCTTATATAGAAATAGGAGATAGTAATGTTGAATAATACAACGATATTTGCAGTTGATGATGAAGAGAGTATTCTTGAACTTTATCGTAAAATACTTGGAAAACGAGAGAGTACAAGGTTAGACTTTTTGATTACTCTGGAGAAAAAAGATGATAAAAGTGTTTGTGATTTGCATACTTTTAAAAGAGGAAAAGAATACCTTGAAGCATTAAAAAAACATTATGCTCAAGGCAAACGAGTCCCCCTTGTTATTGTTGATATGCGTCTTCCTGGGATGCACGGTCTTGAAGTGGCAAAAGAAACACGAAAAATAGATCAAGATATAGCAATAGTTGTTGTTACCGCATACTCTGATTATACAGTGCAAGAACTTATGGGAAAACTTGAACATCATATGTATTATATGCGAAAACCATTTAAATCTGATGAATTGTATGCTTTAGTGCATTCTAACCTTTATGAGTGGAATGAAAATATACAGGCACAAACACTTCATAAAGAATTAGCTATAGATGCAATACAAGATGGTTTGTGGAACTGGAATCCTGTAACAAATCTTGTTTATTTTTCACCAAGATGGAAAGAGATGCTTGGATATGAAGATCACGAAATAAAAAATGTATTTGAAAGTTGGTATAGCCGTGTACATCCTGAGGATAAGTCAAAAGTAACACAAGATATTAATGCACATATTACTGGATCAACACAATATTATGTTAATGAACATCGTCTACGCTGTAAAGATGGTAGTTATAAGTGGATTTTATCCAGAGGTAAAGCTTTATTTGACGAAAATAATAAACCTTATAAAGTGACAGGATTCAATACAGATATTACAGAACGTAAGCGACTTGAAAATGAATTGCAATCCATAAGACAATCTCTCTCGAGTGAAGTTCAAAAAGGAATATCTACACAGGTAAAACTCAGCCATACTAATACGGAACTTGAAAAACAGCTCAAGAAAGAGATAGAAAAACGAAGAGAAAAAGAAGAGATGCTTCTTACCCAAACACGACAAGCAGCAATGGGTGAGATGATTAGTATGATTGCTCATCAATGGAGACAGCCACTTTCAATAATAGGAATGATTGCAGATAATATCTCTTTAGATTTACAGTTTGATACATTAGATAATAGTCAACTTGAAGAGTCTTTAAAAAATATAGGAACACAAGTAAAATATCTTTCTCAAACTATTGATGATTTTAGACAGTATTCTATTCCTAATAAAAATAAAGAAAAAATGCTTCTACGAGATTGTTTGGAAGGTACACTCCAAATAATAGGCAAAAGCTTATTAAGTCATAATATTGAATTAAAAAAGTGTTATGAAGATGTAAGTCCAATTCTTATGTATAAAAATGAACTTATCCAAGTCTTTATAAACTTTCTGAAAAACTCTCAAGATGCTTTTTTAGAAAAGGAGAAAAGTAATCCTCAGATATCTATACAGACAAAGGAGTATGAGACATATATAGAAATACTTATTGAAGATAATGCTGGCGGAATTCCTTTAAATGTGCAAAAGCAAATTTTTCAACCATATTTTACAACAAAGAGTAAAAAAAATGGCACTGGATTAGGTCTTTATATGTCTAAAACTATTATTGAAGAACATAGTGGTGGAACTATTAGGATGGAAAACAGTGATGATGGAAGTATATTTTTAATTACATTTCCAAAAGATTTTTTGGAAGAAAAAATAGAAATTTTTGAAGATAAGAAGGTATAATATATACTAAAAAGGTTATTGATGAACAGTTTTATAACACTTTTAACAAAACTTGCAAAAGGCAAGGCTATTTTATTGGTGGAAGATGAAAAACTTGTACTCGAAAATTTACAGAGGATGTTATCACATTTTTTTAAAACTATTTATAAAGCTTCGGATGTCGATGAAGCACTTAAAATATATGACCGTAAGATAAAAGATGATGTTCCTATAGTTGTAATTACAGATATTAATCTTGGAAAAAAAACGGGGATAGATCTGATCTATACACTAAAAAAAATCAATCCAGATCAAAAAGTTATTGCGATATCTGGCACTGAAGATAGAGATGTTTTTATTGAATCTATTCGATGTGGTGTTGATAGATTTGTGCTAAAACCTATCAATCAAGATGAGTTGTTTAACTCTCTTGTGAGCATTCTTCAAAAAATTGATTATGATTTAGAACTTAAAGAAAGCCGAAAGCTCCTAGAAGATTCCAAAGAGTACTCAATTAAACTTTTATCTGAACAAGATCAATTTCTTAAAAATGCAATACATGAGATTCATACACCTTTAGCCGTTATAATTACAAATATTGATTTGCTCAGACTACAAGGAAATGAAAATGAATCTCTCAACTCCATTGAGGCAGGGGCTAGAATAATTCAAAATAGCTATGAAGATATGACCTATCTAATGAAACATGACCGTATTACTGAACACATCATTAGCATTAACTCGGTTGAGTTTATTCGTGATAGAATTAATTATTTCAACTGTATTGCTAAAGTTAATGAACTTTCTTTTTCTTTGAGAACGGGACACCCAAATCTTCCAAACGTATTATTTTCAGAGTTAAAATTATCGCGTCTTGTGGATAACACTTTATCTAATGCAATTAAATATTCAAAAAGACCAAGCGAAATAAGTGTAACCATAGGTCTACAAAAAGAAAATATTTTTTTTGAGGTAAGAAATTATGGACCAGTTATTCTTGATAAGAAAAAAATATTCGAACGTTTTTACAGAGAAGAAAAACAAAAAGGTGGTTATGGGATTGGTTTGAGCATCGTCGGACAAATATGTCAAGAAGAAGATGTAGCAGTTCAAGTATCATCAACATTAGCAAGAGGAACATCATTTAGATATATCTTTAAAAATGGAACTAATCTGCAGCATAACTGCCCTACAATTACAAAAAAATTAAGTTGGTAAAAAATGAAAATATTACTTCTTGAAGATGAATATATGTTATCTCGTTCCATATGCACTTTTTTATTGTCATTTGGTTATTTGGTAGATTGCTATGATAATGGAAGGGATGTTCTAGAAGCGATAGAAGAAAAACAACATGATTTTTATATTCTAGATATTAATACTCCAATAGTTGGTGGCTTGGAATGTTTAAAAATAATTTCAAAGAAGTACCCTAATATTCCAAGTATTATTATAAGTGCATACAATGATATTGATCATATTTCCAGTGCGTTTGACATTGGGTGTAGTGATTATCTTAAAAAACCTTTTAATCTAAAAGAATTGCAAATACGTATAGATCATCTCACTATTTTAAATGAAAAGAATGTAGTAGAAGAGAAGAGTCCGATAATTTATTTAAGTGAACATTATTCATTCAACAAAGAAACAAACATTTTATATTATGACAATGAAATACAAATGTTTACAAAAAAAGAGTATTCCTTAATTGTTTTGTTTATCAGTAATTTAGGACAGATTATGACAGATGAAAGCATTCAATCTTTTATTTGGAATGGAGAATATGTAGAAGCTTCAACAATTCGTTCGCTTGTCAATAGAGTTCGTAGAAAACTAAAAGAAGAGTTACTGCAAAATATTCGTGGATTTGGATATGTTATGAAAAGAATAACAAGTGTTTAGTATTATAGAAAAATTAAATTGACCTCTCAACCAACTACACAAGTACTATAAATTTAAAGCTTTAAAACCCTCTTTTCTCCCCTTAGTTTATTCTATACTCTAAACAAATTTTTGCAACTTAATTATTCTATTATTTTATAAAAATCATAAAAAGTTATACTTAAGAATGTAAGCTTTTACTCCTTGTTTTGGCTACTTAATCTGTATTGAATATCTTTGGCTTTGGATATTTAACAAGTGATTTTTGTAACTAAAAAGATATACTAGATGAGGAAGTTGAAGAAGAAGTGAAAAATGTGATTAATTTATCAGAACAATATTCTGAAAATGAACTTAATGAAATATTAGTAAACATTTTAGAAAATTAATTAGGTAACTCATGTAACAATAACACATGATATTAAAATTAGCAATTCAAGAAGTGATAAATTATGATAAATTAGTGTGAATGTAAAGAAGGTGCCTCTTTTTCGGTGGTACCAGAGAGGGGATTTGAACCCCTAAGCCCGAAGGCAGCGGATTTTGAATCCGCCGTGTATACCATTCCACCACTCTGGCTTGTGAGATGGAATGATAGTGATTTATTACTTAAAAGAAAATATAATAGGTCAATATATTACATGGAACTTTAATTGCTTATAAAACATATAAAGATTTTAACACAAAATGGAGGTGCATTATGAGAGTTACATCAAGTATGTACTACGATAACTTATATGGATCTAATAATTCAAAGATAAGTGAGAACCTTTTTGATGTTAACAAGCAAATAGCATCTGGGCTAAAAATTCAATATGCCAAAGATGATGTTAGAACCTTTGCTGAAACTATGAGACTCGATAATGAACTTGCTACACTTGCACAAGTTAAAAAGAGTGCTGAAAGTGGTTATAAGGTTTCAAACCAAACTGATGTTGTACTAAATGAGTTTGGTTTAACAATGCAAAGGATGAGAACTCTAGTTATTCAGGCTGCTAACTCAACTCAGAGCGAGACTTCTATTGATGCAATTTCGGATGAACTTAGAGTAATACAAGAGCATCTTAAAAATTTATCAAATACATCTATTAATGGTCAATATCTCTTTTCTGGAACTGCTGTTGATATTAAGCCTATATCTGAAGATGGAACATATAATGGAAATGATGGTTCTTTACACTCATTTTTAGGGTCTAATACTAAACAACAGTACAATCTATCAGGATCACAACTGTTTTTAGGAGAAGAAATTTTAACTAAAAGAGTTATTACAACTAATGTTTCACAGTCAAACTTAAGTGAAAAATATAATTTTTCTACAGGAACTGATAATGGAACACAACCAAAACCAATAAAACAAAGTGATACTATACGTGATTTGATGGGTGACACAGATAATATTGTAGATGTGGTAAATGCTAAACATCACTTTTATATTAGAGGGACAAAGAGTGATGGGACTACTTTTAAAGAAAAAATTTCTATGAAAGATGATGATAGTATAAGTGAATTACTTATTCAGATAGGTGACGCATATGGTAATACACCAAACCAAGATATTGTAAATGTTAGTATGAATAAATCAGGGCAAATAGAAATAGAAGATAAAGTTAAAGGTTCAAGTAAGATAGACTTTCATATGGTAGCAGCTGTTGATTTTAACATAGGAGTTTTAGGGTCTGTTGGTGTAGATCTTGCTAATGTTGATAATATAGATTTACTTAATTATG
Organism: Sulfurimonas sp.; assembly: GCA_047633475.1. Taxonomy (GTDB): domain Bacteria; phylum Campylobacterota; class Campylobacteria; order Campylobacterales; family Sulfurimonadaceae; genus Sulfurimonas. The sequence goes on along the minus strand of JBLIEY010000003.1, from coordinate 37,482 downwards.
GTGAAAGTGATTTTAGAGAAATTATGAATCCAAGTACTCCTCCTGCAAATACCTTGTATGTAAAAGAATTTGTAAAGTCTGGATATGAATCTTCCCTTGGAGCACCTGCAAAATTAGAAGCCTTAGTATATGATAGAACTCAGTTTTCAAAAGATGGTTCTAGTTTGTCATCAAATGTTTCTCAAATACTAAAATCTGACAACTCTTTTGCTACAGATTCTACAAAAATTTCAGAAGTTGCTGACTTATCTCAGCCCCCTTCAGTTGATTCACTTGATGGCACACAGTTAAAGTTAACTGGTACAGATGTCAAAGGTGAAGCTTATAGTGTTCAGATAGACATGGCAACGACTGGAACAACATTTTCAATAGATGGTGGTGCTCAAAAACTCAACATATATAATATAGAAGAACCAAGAATTGCCGTTGCTGCAGACGATATGACATATAAGCAACTTATGGATGTAGTAAATATGGTTGTTACAAATAACATTCCTACAAATGTACCTGTGGACTATGACCGTGCTGTAAAAACTTCAAAATCTAATGGTAATACTTTTTTAAGTTATGATGGAAAGATAAACTTTAGAGAGATAGGAAGTACTGATACAAAAGTATCGATGTCCATTCATGATGCAAGTAGTGGTGATTTTAGAACAACTACATCAGCATCTGCAATATCTTTTAACTCTAACAATAGTGTAACTATTGCAGATGCAAAAACAGATTTTTTTAAAGAAATAGATGAAATAATCACTTCAGTTGAAGAGTATAAGTTACGTCCAGATGCTTCAAGTGGTAATCTTAGAAGTATTGGCATGGAAAATTCTATTCGAAAGATGGATCTTCTTCAAGACCATGTAATTAGATCGCACTCTATGGTAGGTTCACAATCAAATGCTTTAACGAGAGCTAAGGAAAGAGCAGACCTTTTGGAAGTCAGTTCAAAAACTCTTAGGTCAGCTGTAATAGATACAGATATGGCAGAGTCACAGCTTTCATTATCCCAGTTAAAGAATAACTACGAGGCAATGCTTTCAACGGTTGGTAAAGTTTCAAAGTTAAATTTAGTAAACTACTTATAAATTTTTTTTGCTATACTTCATTTATAAAACAACTATATATATTTTAAAGGCAAAATGATTTGAAAGAGACTTTATTTATCGTAACATTCGGAATTTTAATATATCTAGGTTTTGCGACTATCTTCGGTGATAGTGGATTTATTGGCAGCTATGGTGCTACTTTTGCCTCATATAATCATAAGTATTTCGGATATACATCTTATCTATATATTTTATCTTTTTTAATTCCATTATATTTTTTATACAAAGACAACTCTCTTAATTTTCGCAAGTTTGAAGTAACTGTTGCATCATTTTTATTGTTATTTTCTCTTCTTTTAGCTCAGGCTATTCTTGTAGAAGATGCATTACGAGGAAAATTGGGTGCTGATTTTGTTGAATTTTTAGCTCCTTATATTGGTCTTTTTGGATTATGGGTATTTTGGTTTATGATTACTTCTGTATCTGTTCTTATTCTTCTAGATAAAAGTATGCATGAAATTACAGCTACTTTTATAGAGTTTATAAAAGATAAAATACCTGCTCCAGTGGAAAAACCAAAAAAAAATAGTAGTTCTAAATCATCTAAAAAGACTACTAATGATAAGTCTACTGATTACGATGAACCAGCATATTTAAGAAAAAGTGAAGACACAAAATTTTTAAAGGTTCAAGAAGAAGACGTCTGGGAAGTAGAAGAAGAAAAAGTTACCCCTCCAGTGACTAAGGAGCAAGGAAAAGAGTTGCCAACTATTTTAGATGTGGCTGCTAAGATTAAAGAGCAAAAAAATGCCTTAATTATTGATGAACTAGAAGAAAATACAAAACTCTTAGAGAGCATCGATAAGGGAAAAGTAGAAAAACCAAAGAACTTTAAACTTCCATCAGTTGATTTTTTACAAAAACCAAACAAAGCTGGGCATAGCGTTGATGAGAGTGAAGTTGATGATAAAATTCGCTATCTTATAGAAAAACTTGCACACTTTAAAATAGATGGTGATGTTGTAAGAACTTATGCGGGACCAGTTGTATCCACTTTTGAGTTTAAACCTGCGGCAAATGTTAAAGTTAGTAAGATTTTAAACCTTCAAGACGATTTAGCCATGGCACTTTCAGCTGAAACCATTCGTATTCAAGCTCCTATTCCGGGAAAAGATGTTGTTGGTATTGAGATACCAAATGAAACAGTTGATACAATCTACTTAAGAGAATTATTAGACTCTAAGTTGTTTAAAGAATCTTCATCTCCTCTTACTATAGTTTTAGGTAAGGATATTGTTGGAAAACCTTTTATAACTGACCTTAAAAAACTTCCGCACCTTCTTATTGCTGGGACTACAGGAAGTGGTAAAAGTGTTGGTATAAATGCTATGATACTTTCACTTTTATACAAAAATTCACCAGATCAACTTAGACTTCTTATGATAGACCCTAAGATGCTAGAGTTCTCTATATATAATGATATTCCGCATCTTCTTACTCCTGTTATTACAAAAGCAAAACAGGCAATTGTTGCACTAAATAACATGGTTTCAGAAATGGAACGTCGTTATGAACTTATGAGTGAAACAAGAACAAAAAATATAGAAAGCTATAATGAAAAAGTAAAAAAAGAGGGTGGAGAACACTTCCCTTATATCGTTGTAATCATTGATGAGTTGGCTGACTTGATGATGACAAGTGGAAAAGATGTTGAACATTCTATAGCTAGACTTGCTCAGATGGCAAGAGCATCTGGGATTCACTTAGTAGTTGCTACTCAAAGGCCGTCAGTTGATGTTGTAACTGGTCTTATTAAAGCTAACTTACCATCTCGCATCTCATACAGAGTAGGGCAAAGAATAGATTCTAAGATTATATTGGATCAACAAGGAGCAGAATCTCTTTTAGGTAGGGGAGATATGCTATTTACTCCTCCAGGTTCTACAGGTCTTGTTCGTTTACATGCTCCCTGGAGTACAGAGAAAGAGATAGAAAATATTGTTGAGTTTATAAAGGCTCAAAGAGGACCTAACTATGATAAAAGTTTTTTAGTAGAAGAGACTGAAAATAGTAGTTCAAATGAATCATATGAAGAACTAGATTCTCTTTATGAAGATGCAAAGGGTGTTATATTTTCAGATAGAAAAACATCTATTTCATACCTACAAAGAAAACTTCAAATAGGTTATAATCGTTCAGCTAGAATCATAGAGCAGTTAGAGGGAGAAGGTATTCTCTCTTCTCCAAATTCTAAAGGTGTTCGTGAGATTCTGTAATGAATAGAGCACATTTAGTATTTACACAATACGCAAATTCTTATAATGTGCATGTCAAAAATCTTGAGCAACTCTCAGTAGAACAAATACAACAACTACAAAACTTTGTAAGTAGCCGTAATGGTATTTTTGATTTCAATTCATATAGTTTTAAGATTAGAAAACGACTTGAATTTCATGAGTTTATATCACTTATAAACTTAAGTGATATAAATGCTAGATGCGAAGAAAATATTATAGTAGTAAAAGCTCAGCCTAAAGTCGGTTTTGGTCAATATAAAGGCATGCAATATAATGACCTTCCCGATTCATATATGTCGTGGTTAAAAGTAAACTATCGAGGTTACGATAGAGAACTTATAGATGCAGAGTTAAAAAAAAGAAAGCTATAACTCTTTTGGACTTATCATGTTTCCTGGAACTACCCATTCTTTAAATTGCTTTTCTGTGACAAGTTCAAGGGCTAAAGCTGCTTCTAGTAAAGTTGAGCCATCTTTATGTGCTTTTTTAGCTATTTTTGTCGCGTTATCATATCCTATGTAAGGATTAAGCGCTGTTACTAGCATTAGAGAGTCATCTCTTAGTTTTGCTATTCGTTCTTCATTAGCAGTTATTCCAACTATGCATCTGTCTGTAAAACTTTGGCATCCATCACTAAGTAAACGAATCGATTGAAGTAGGTTATAAATCATAACAGGTTTAAATACATTTAGTTCAAAGTGACCATTCGAACCTGCAATGGAAATAGTTGTATTATTTCCCATTACTTGCGCTGATATCATTGTAAGAGCTTCACTTTGAGTAGGGTTTACTTTTCCAGGCATTATAGAAGATCCTGGTTCATTTTCTCCAAGACTTATTTCTCCAATGCCGCATCTTGGTCCAGATGCTAAAAAGCGAATGTCATTAGCAATCTTCATAACACTTACTGCTACCGTGTTTAGTGCCCCGCTGGCTTCAACGATAGCATCATGAGCAGCTAAAGCTTCAAATTTATTCTCAGCAGTTAAAAAAGGAAGTTGTGTCACTTTTGCAACCTGAGAAGCGAATAGAGTGTCAAAACTTTTTATAGAATTCAGTCCTGTTCCAACTGCCGTACCACCTTGTGCTAGCTTATACAAGGCATGAAGTATCGTCTCAACTCTACGAATTGAGTTGTGCATCTGTGCAGCATAGCCTGAAAATTCTTGACCAAGTGTTATAGGTGTTGCATCTTGAGTATGAGTTCTTCCAATTTTAACTAAATGTTCAAAAGCTTTTGATTTTTTATCTAGTTCAGCATACATATGCTTTAGGGCAGGAAGTAATTTATGTGTTATTTCTAGCACAGATGCTATATGCATAGCTGTTGGAAAAACATCATTTGATGATTGACCCATGTTGCAGTGGTCATTTGGATGAACAGGGTCTTTTGAACCTATGACCCCGCCTAGTATTTCTATGGCACGATTAGAAATTACTTCATTTATATTCATATTAGTTTGCGTTCCAGAGCCCGTTTGCCATATTGAGAGTGGAAAATTTTCATCAAGTTTACCATCAACAATTTCATTGGCAGCATCTATGATTGCATTACCTATTTTGGCATCTAGTACACCTAAATCCATGTTTACTTGTGCTGCAGATAATTTTACAATAGCTAGGGCTTTGATAAGAGGTTTAGGCATTGTTTCTATACCAATAGGGAAGTTTATTAATGAACGGGCAGACTGAGCTCCGTAGTACATATCTGACGGTACTTTTAGTTCACCAAAGGAGTCACTTTCTACTCTAAATGTTTTCATAGGATTGGCCTTATGTTTAATATATAGAAAATAATATCATAAATAATTACTTTTAATTGCATGCTGATTCTTCCTTTTAATTGATGATGTTACTAAAACAAACATACCTTATATGAAAGATAAACATTTTGTGTATATTTGAAACACTGTTTATTATGAGTTATATATTAGGATATAATTATTACAAATTAAATATACAGGAATCACTATGTCATTTATTGAAGATTATAAAACACATACAAAAGAAAGATCTGCTCTTGGTGCTCCACCATTAGCATTGACTGCTGAACAAACGGCAGAACTTGTAGAATTACTAAAAGCTTCACCGATTGCGGAACAAGACTACGTCATGGATATATTTGAAAATAAAATACCTGCTGGTGTTGATGATGCTGCTTATGTTAAAGCTGCATTTTTAAATGATGTTGTGCAAGGAAAGACTTCTTGTGATGCTATAGATGCTGTAAAAGCATGTAAGATTTTAGGACGAATGCTTGGTGGCTTTAATGTAACTCCATTAGTTGAAGCACTTAAAATAAATGGTAAGGTTGCAGAAGTAGCCGCTCAACAGCTTAAAAATACAATCTTAGTTTATGATGTCTTTAATGATGTCAAAACATTGATGGATGAAGGAAATGTTAAAGCTAAAGAAGTTGTTGAATCATGGGCAAATGCTGAGTGGTTTACAAGTAAGCCACCAATGGAAAAAGAAATTGTAGTTACTGTATACAAAATTCCTGGTGAGACAAATACAGATGATTTATCCCCAGCATCTGAAGCGTTTACTAGAGCTGATATTCCTATTCATGCAAATGCATTTTTAGTAAATAGAATGGATAACCCTTTAGATACTATGAAAAAATTAAAAGAGAAGGGTCATCCGCTTGCATACGTTGGTGATGTTGTTGGTACTGGTTCATCAAGAAAATCTGGTATTAACTCTGTTCAGTGGCATATGGGTAAAGATATCCCAGGTATTCCAAACAAGAGAACTGGTGGTATTGTTATTGGTGATATTATTGCTCCAATATTTTTTAATACTGCAGAAGATTCAGGATGTATTCCAATTCAAGCACCGACAGCTAAGTTGGATACAGGTGATGTAATTACCGTTAAACCATTTGACGGTACAATTGAAAAAGATGGTATTATAGTTTCCACTTATGAAATTACTCCAAATACTCTTCCAGATGAGATGAGAGCAGGTGGTCGTATTCCTCTTATTATTGGTAAAGGTCTAACTGCTAAGGCTAGAGAAGCACTTGGTATGGATGCTGGTGAAATTTTTATGGTTCCTGCACAACCAGCTGATAATGGTAAAGGTTTTACACTAGCACAAAAAATGGTAGGTCGTGCTTGTGGAATAGAAGGCGTTAAACCAGGTGTTTACTGTGAGCCAATCGCTACAACTGTTGGATCTCAAGATACAACAGGCCCGATGACTAGAGATGAAGTAAAAGAACTTGCTGCTCTTAACTTTGGTGCTGACATGACTATGCAATCATTCTGTCATACTGCTGCTTATCCAAAACCAGCAGATATCAACTTACAACATACACTTCCAGAATTTTGGACTTCAAGAAAAGGTTTTATCCTTCGTCCAGGAGATGGTGTAATCCACTCATGGTTAAATAGACTTTGTCTTCCAGATACTGTAGGTACAGGTGCGGACTCACATACACGTTTTCCTATTGGTATTTCTTTTCCAGCCGGTTCGGGTCTTGTTGCTTTCGCTGCTGTTACGGGTATGATGCCTCTTACTATGCCTGAGTCTGTACTTGTAAGATTTAAAGGTTCTATGCAACCAGGAATTACTTTACGCGATATGGTAAATGCTATTCCACATCAAGCAATTAAAGATGGTTTACTTACAGTTGAGAAGGCTGGTAAGAAAAATATTTTTGGTGGACGTGTACTTGAAATCGAAGGTCTTGAAAATCTTAAATGTGAGCAAGCATTTGAACTATCAGATGCATCTGCTGAACGTTCAGCTGCTGCTTGTACAGTTAAGCTCAACAAAGAACCGATTATTGAATACCTAAATTCTAACATCGCTCTAATCGATGAGCTGATTAGACAAGGGTACGAAGATGCTGCTACACTAAAAAGAAGACGTGATAAAATGCAGGCTTGGGTTGCTAATCCAGAACTAATGGTAGCTGACCCAGATGCACAGTATGCTGCAATAATTGAAATAGATATGGATGAAATCAAAGAGCCAATACTTGCTTGTCCTAATGATCCAGATGATGTTAAAACATTGACTGAAATCCGTGCTGCAGGTTTAAGAACTGAAATTGATGAAGTCTTTGTTGGATCTTGTATGACTAATATTGGACTGTTTCGTGCACTTGGCGAGATTTTAAAAGGTGAAGGAGCAGTTAAAAATAAACTATGGATTTGTCCTCCAACAAAAATGGATGAAAAAACTCTAACAGAAGAGGGTTATTATTCTATATTTGGTACGGCTGGAGCTCGTACTGAGATTCCAGGTTGTTCTTTATGTATGGGCAATCAAGCTGCAGTTGCACAAGGTGCATGGGTATTCTCAACTTCAACTAGAAACTTTGACAATAGACTAGGTAAAGATTCTAAAGTTTATCTTGGATCTGCTGAACTTGCGGCTGTTGTTGCGCTTAAAGGGGCATTACCAACACCCCAAGAATATTTAGAAATAGTTTCTGGGAAGATTACTCCAGATATGACTGATACAGTTTATAAGTATCTTAATTTCAACGCGGTAAGTCAAGAACAATTATCAGCAATGATAAAATAGTTAAAATAAAGCTAGCAACGCAGTTAATGCGTTGCTAGCTTCGTTACTCCTTTCAGATTAATCTCTGATGATATCAAACTCTAATGGATACTTTGGAATAAATAGTTCTTTTTCTATGACTTCATTCTCTTTTTGGTTCTTAAACACAATTTTTACCTTGTTTTCAAACTCATCAATGTAAGAAATAGACTCAATTAATTCATTTTTTGTAGTTATTATAAATTTTGATTCTTTGAACTGTGCTTCATATGTATCTTTTTTAATTTCTTTTGCATTTTTTATCATGTTGAAAAAATCAAGGCTTGCATCTATCTTTCTTATTATAACTTGCTCAATTTCCGGTTCAACTATCGTAACATTAAATTTACTAATATACACATCTTTTTCAATTGGATTTTTATAACTCCAGACTGCGTTTTGAGGCTTTGCCGTTATTATATGGCCTTTATAGACTAATGACTTGTCTTTATCATCTGTTACACTTTGTGTGAAATCAGCTTGAAATGAGGTTAGATTGTCAAATGATGCAAAAGCAAATGTAAATGATAAAAGTAGGGTAAATAGATGTTTCATAGTGTTCCTTGTGTGAGAAATTATAGCAAAGTGACTGTTTACATATTGATTAGTATGAATTATAAATAATTTCATTTTAGGATTTATGCAAATTATTATTATTACTATGCTAAAATAAGTGTAATTTCAATGACTACTATATAGAAAATTATATAGTATTCTATAATAAGGTTGAGAATGCTACAGGCATTAATGGGTAAGATATTTGGTACATCAAATGATCGTGAATTAAAAAAATATTCTAAAAGGGTTAAAGACATCAATGCTTTAGAAGCTAAGTATGAAGTTTTAAGTGATGATGATTTAAAAGAGGCGTTCTTAAATTTAAAGAACAGTGTTTTGAGTGAAGAAAAAACTTTAAAAGATGTTTTAGAAGACTCTTTTGCTATTACTAGAGAAGTAAGTAAAAGAGTTCTAAACATGAGACACTTTGATGTTCAGCTTATCGGTGGTATGGCTTTACATGAAGGCAGAATAGCAGAAATGAAAACAGGAGAGGGTAAAACACTTGTTGCAACACTCGCTATTGTTCTTAATGCTATGACTGGGAAAGGTGTACATTTAGTTACTGTAAATGATTACCTTGCATCTAGAGATGCAATGGAAATGGGAGTTTTATATAACTTCCTAGGCTTTTCAGTTGGTACAGTTCTAGAAAGTAACTCCACTCCAGAAGAAAAAATAAAAGCGTACAAGTGTGATATTACGTACGGAACAAATAATGAGTTTGGATTTGACTTTTTAAGAGACAACATGAGCTATTCTGCAGATCAAATGGCTCAAAGAAGCCATAACTTTGTTATTGTCGATGAAGTTGACAGTATCTTAATTGATGAAGCTAGAACACCACTTATTATTTCTGGTCCTACAAATAGAGCTATGGATGATTATATGGTTGCTGATAGCATCTCTACAAAGCTTACAAAAGATGAACATTTTACTGTAGATGAAAAAGATAAAGTAATTCTTATTACTGAAGATGGTATCACTAAAGCAGAAGAACTTTTTGGTGTTGAAAATCTTTATAGTATTGAAAATTCTTCTCTTCCTCATGCACTTGACCAAGCATTAAAAGCTAACTATCTTTTTGAAAAAGATGTTGACTATGTTGTTAATGATGGTGAAGTAGTTATAGTTGATGAGTTTACAGGAAGACTTAGTGAAGGTCGTCGTTTCAGCGAGGGTCTCCATCAAGCATTAGAAGCAAAAGAAAAAGTAGAGATAAAAGAAGAAACACAAACTCTTGCTGATATTACATTTCAAAATTACTTTAGAATGTATGATAAGTTAGCAGGAATGACAGGTACAGCTGAGACTGAAGCTACAGAGTTTGCTCAGATTTATACTCTTGATGTTGTATCTATCCCTACAAATATTCCTATTACAAGAGCAGACTTAAATGATCTTATCTATAAAACTGAAGATGAAAAGTTTGATGCAGTTATAGAAACTATTAAAAAATTATCTAAAACAGGTCAACCAGTTTTAATAGGTACAGCTTCTATTGAGAAATCTGAACTTTTACATGAAGTCTTAAAAAAAGAGAAAATTGCTCATACTGTTTTAAATGCTAAAAATCACGCACAAGAAGGTGAGATTATTAAATCTGCAGGTTCTAAAGGGGCTGTGACAATTGCTACAAATATGGCTGGTCGTGGTGTAGATATTAAAGTTAATGATGAAGTTAAAGCCTTAGGTGGTCTTTATATTATTGGTACAGAAAGACATGAAAATCGTCGTATAGATAATCAGCTTCGTGGTCGTTCAGGTCGTCAGGGTGATGCAGGTACTACACAATTTTATCTTTCACTAGAAGATAATCTTCTCCGTATTTTTGGTTCTGATAAAATCAAGTCTATTATGGAAAGACTTGGCGTTGAAGATGGTGAGTATATTGAATCAAAAATGGTTACTCGTGCAGTTGAGAAAGCTCAGAAAAAAGTTGAAAATATGCACTACGAAGGTAGAAAGCAAATTGTAGAATACGATGATGTTGCAAATGAGCAAAGAAAAATTGTTTATAAATTCAGAAATCAACTTTTAGACAAGGAATTTGATATTCTTTTAAAAATTGACGAATTACGAGCTTCGTATGTAGGTAACATCTTAAATATTTGTAATATTTTTGATGGTGGAGCTAAAGAGGACTTTAATCTTAAAAAATTATGTGAGCTTATAAAAGAAGAACTTAATGTTGATTTGAATAGTGATAATTACTCTTCTTTTGAATTTGAAGAACTTCAAGAAAAAATAACAGCTAAAATCAAAAAATTATATGATGATAAAATGTCTGTACTTGAAGAAGAAATTCAGTGTGATATAGCAAGAGAACTTTATTTAAAAGAACTAGACAGTGCTTGGAGAGAGCATTTATATGCAATGGATAATATGAAAACAGGTATTAGACTTCGTGCATATAATCAAAAAGATCCTCTTGTTGAATATAAAAAAGAGAGTTTTAATCTTTTTTCTGAGTTGATTAAAGATATTAAATTTAACACTATAAAAACGCTTCAAATTATTCAGTTTAAAATGGAATCTCCAGAGGAAGAAGCTGCAAAAGTAGCTCAGCAATTAGAGATGCAAAGAAGATTTGAGGAAGACGCGAGACAGTTAAGCCACCAGACAGAAGAAAATTCTTCTATGGAGAAGAAAGTAGCTAGAAACGAACCTTGTCCTTGTGGAAGTGGTAAAAAATACAAACAATGTTGCGGTAAAAGTGGTCCTAAAAAAGGTATTTTTGCTTCTTGAAAAAATCTATAGTTCCTTATCTTGTCAAGCGTTTCTTACGCTTTGACAATGAACAGCCTTTTATATTTCTCTCTGCATTACTCGCATTTTTAGGTATAACTCTTGGTGTTATGGTACTTTTAATTGCTATGGCGCTTATGAATGGTTTTGATAAAGAGTTTAAGAAAAAACTAACTATTATGAACTATCCTTTAACCGTTGTACCTAAATTTTATGGTGCAGTTAATGAAAGTCTTCTTATTGATTTAGAAACTAAATTTCCTGAGTTAAATTTTAGTCCTTATGTCCAATCTGCTGTAATGGCAAGAAGTGGAACAAAGTTAGAAGGTGGCTATATATTTGGTGTAAATTTTGATGATGAAGCTAAAGTAAATAGTGTACTCGGTGAAGCAATAGAAAAAAATAAATTTTCAAAGTTTGATGTACTTATTGGTAAAAGTTTACAAGATGAATTAAAAGTTTATACAGATGATAAACTTATGTATATTTTCACTCATGTTGAGCCGGGTGGTCTATCTATCACTCCAAAGATAAAACGCTTTACAGTTAGAGGTGTTTTCGATTCTGGGCTCAGTGCTTACGATAAAGCCTATAACTATACAACATTAGCATCTTTGCAAGCAATGCTTCATATGCCATCTAACCAATATGACGGAATCCATGTTTTTTCAAACGATCCTCACTCAGATATTTTAAAAATCAAAGAAATTCTTCCTGTTAGTGTTACTGTAAAAGGTTGGTGGGAAGATAATGTTAATTTTTTTGCAGCACTTGAACTAGAAAAAGCCTCTTTATTTATTGTTTTAATGCTTATAATTTTAATAGCAGCAATAAATATTATATCTTCACTTTTGATGACTGTTATGAACAGAAGAAGCGAAATTGCTCTTCTTCTATCTCTTGGTGCAACAACTGCTGAGATTAAAAAAATATTTTTATATCTTGGTGTAGTTATTGGTGTTGGTGGTATTTTAGCAGGTATATTTTTTGGTATGAGTGGACTATGGATTTTAAGTACTTTTGATATTGTATCTTTACCAAAAGATGTATATCCAACAACTACATTACCACTTGATTTAAGCATTAAAGATTTCTTTCTTATCGTCGTTGGTGCATTTGTGATTGTAATTGCTTCATCATACTATCCTGCTAAAAAAGCAAGTGAAGTAGATATTTTAACCGTTCTTAGAAACGAGTAGAATTTCTACTCTTTCTTTTCTTCTTCTTCTTTCTCATCACTACCAAATAAATGAAATGGTAATAATAAAGTTCTTTTTATAATATTAAATGGTGCTACAGCTATGTCTGTTGCTATTAAACTTTCAACGTTAGGATCATCTAACTTTCCACTAATCTTCATAGTTGTAGAGATTGTATCTTCTCCTAATAGGATATAACCAACAATGGGAATCTTAGATACCATACTTCCAAGATCTGTTTTTAGATTTAATTTCAAGTCAATAGTATTGTTTTTATAGTTAGCAGTACCTCGACCTAAAATATCTATTTCTTTTGAGTCAAGAGAGAGATCTTTTATATTAAAAATATTATTCTTTGCGTGAAAGTTAACATATGCACTGCTAACTTCAAGTCCATTTGTGCTGTATCCCGGAACAGAGAAAGTGATTAGAGATGGTATTGTATTTACAAATGCTAGAATATTATTTAAAATTTTGTAATCAAGCACAGTTGTGTTTTTAATATGTAAAAGTCCATCATACTCTTTTGTTGTTCCAGACATAGAAAACGAAAGTTTCCCATCTTTAAATTTAGAAAGAGCAAAAAGCTTATCCATAAACTTATCATTAAAATCATCGCCGTAGAGATAAAATTTCCCATCTTTCAACTCAAAGCCTGCTGTACCTTTTTTGTGCTTTAATTGGGCACTTAGTATCTTGTTAAAGTACTGTAGATGCATAGTGTCTGAGATAATGTATCTGTCTTTAGTAATATATAGGTATGAATCTGTGGTATCTAGAACAACAGATTTCGTTGATTTAGAGGTAGAATTTATATCATCAAAGTAGTTTAAAATTTCATTTATATTAATTCCTACCTTTTTAGCAGTGACTTTAATAGAATCACCAACTTTTATATCTATTGAATCATTGATATTTAGTGATAAATCATTGGTATTCTTTTCAATTTCACCCTTTACTAAATAGTCTTCAATAAGTTTATTTCCTGATGTTAAAAATTTATATGGGTATTTTGTATTTGCAATAAATTTTATATTTTTCTCATTATTTTTTTTGTAAATAATAAAGTCACCATTAGTTATATTGTAGTCTTGTAAAAGCTTTGACTTCTTAGACAAATTTTCTAATGACTTAAACTTTATTTTCCAGCCATTGTCTAGTAGTGTATACGCTGCATCAAAATCTTTTGCTATTACTTTTGTGATACCTTTATTTGAGTTAATCTCTAGTTGGATTTTGTCAGCTGAAGAAAACATTTGACCTAAGTCTTTGTTCCTGAACTCTAAAGTTTTTAAGTTTATAGTACCACTATTTGTTTTAAAAGAATAATCTGCATTTAGTTTTGCATCTGCCAAATCTTCTATCTTTATAGTCCCTGCTAGAATTCTCAATAAATCTTCATCTATCTCAACAAGACTATTGCTTAGTATATAGTCTAAGCCATTTGCAGAAAATCTAACTTTATCATCTAAGGATATAAATATTTTTTTATCATATTTAACTTTAAGAGATGCATTTGATTGATTCATCTTTACATTCTCAAGAGTGAATTTTAATAAATCTACATTTAGGTTTGCCGTTAAAGGCTTAAGAGAAAAAGTTCCAGATGTATATGCCAAAGCAAGATTATTTATTTTTATTGCAGTGGTTGGTATTGTTGCTACAAGTTTTTTTAAATCAAATGGTAGAGAGAGACCTTCTATATCAATATCTTTGCCTTTAAACTCCCATGTCGAGCTTTTAGCTTCTATTGTGTCTTTATTATTTGAAATAGTATAATTTATTTCTAAAGGTGTAGTCGTTTTTTTAAGATTTAGTCCTATTTCTTTGAAGTTAACATCTTTGACATGAAAGTCAATCTTGCCTTCATTCGTTTTTGCATTAAACTTTACATCTACATCCGCGCTAGCTATATCTTTATATTTTGAATACATATTTTTTATGCTAACATCATAGTTATCTAAAAAGATATGTGCTTTAAAAATATCAATATCAAGACCAAGATAGGTAAAATTAGACTTCTCAGTATAAAAGTCTCCTTTCGCCACTACATCAATATTTCTGAGTCCTACTTCTATTTTTAGGTTTGTATCTACATTGCCACTGTTTTGTAAAAAAGGTAGTTTTATTTTATATGTGTTGAGTAAGTGTAAGAGATCACTATTTACTTTTCCATTAAAAAGTAAGAATAATGTCAGTAACTCTTCTTTTTTTGTAAAATCAATTTTTATCCAACTTTTATCCAAAAAGAAACCATATTGAAAAGCTTCTTTTGGTCTAATAAATAGTATCCCATTTTTGTACTCTATTTCTGTATACTTGGAAATAACTGGTTCAAGCTCAGGATTGTATATATAATTTAAATTATTTATATTAGCTGAGACATAAATATTTTTGTATGCATCTTGTACCTTGTTATATTGTAGCCATCCATAAGCACTTTTTAGATCAATGTCAGATGCTTTTATTGCATCATAAATCCAGTAGGTAACTGCTGATGGGACATTTAGCATATCAACAGTATGTTTAATATTTTTTATTTTATTTTTAGAATCTATTTTATAGTAAAGTTTTTCTTTATTTGCCAAAATATAAGCTTTTAATTTAATGTCATTATTTATATTTATATTCAGAGCAGAGATAAATTCTAGATTATAGTAACTGTCAAAGATTATATTTCCATTAATTTTTATGTTTCGTTTGTAGTCATGAAATTCTTCTACTTTGGCATTTAAAAAGTGTGATTCAAAAAATAAAGAACTTTTTAATGAGAAGTTTTTAGAAGAAGCTATCAAAAAACCATTTTGACCTTCAACATACTTGAAAGAGCCTTTAATGTCATTAAAGATTATTTTATTGATTTCAATTTTTTCAAACCAATTATCAAATAGAAGAAAAAATTTAAATAATTTATCTACTTGCTGTACGTCTATTTTAGAATTTTTATTGTCAGAATTTTTAATTATATTAGCTTCTTGAACGCTAATATTTAATTTTTCATTCCATTTAATGTATAATTTCTTAACTTGAAGATTTGGAAGTGATATATTTTTTATATATACTCCATTTTGCAATAATACAAATAAAAGAGAAAGTGTAAAAAAAATGAATGATAAAGCGCTAACTATAGTAAAATGGAGTCTTAATATTGTATTGATTATTATGTTGTCGTTCATGTATTACCTAAATCAGCCTATACAAACCAATAAAGTGGTATTTATACCCAATGGTTCAATTAATCAAATTATAACACAACTATATAAGAGAAGTTATAATGTTAGTAAATTAGATTCAATCCTTTTAAGACTAATTGGTTCTCCTCAAAGTGGTTGGATAGATATGGGAACCACCCACTCAGTAAGAGGTGATTTTTTATATAAACTTACTACTGCAAAAGCTGCTCTTCAAAATGTTACACTTATTCCAGGTGAAACAACATATATATTTTTAAATCAACTATCAAAAAAACTGGATTTAGATAGAGGAACCCTTCAAAAAGAGTATGATTTACAGAGTAACATAGAAGAGGGTGCTTTTGTACCAAATACATATAGTATGCCTATTGGTATAACAGAAAAAGAGTTGATAAAAATACTTTTATATAATTCACGAATGATGATGCAAGAATTGTCAAATAAGATGTTTGGAACTTATAATGAAAAAAAGTGGTTTCATTATGTCGCAGTTGCATCTGTTATACAAAAAGAATCTGCAAATATAAAAGAGATGCCACTTGTCAGTTCAGTTATTTATAACAGAGTTAAAAAAGGTATGAGACTTCAGATGGATGGAACTCTAAATTATGGAAAATATTCACATATTAAAATTACTCCACAGAGAATTAGAGAAGACTCTAGTATCTATAATACATACAAACATATTGGTGTTCCAACGATTCCGGTATGTAATGTTAGTTTTGATGCTATAAAAGCTGCCGTATTTCCAGCTAAAACTCAATACTTATATTTTATGAAATCCAAGAGTGGAAAACATGATTTTTCACGTGACTATTCTACACATTTAATGAATATAAAACGCGTAACTAAATGAAATAAAAATAAAAAAATAAAAAACTTTTAGAATCTAATCAAAGATTGTTAATCTTAGTGTTATCATTCTATTTATAAAATAAAAAATTAACCCAAGGATAAAAAATGTCAAAAATTATTTGGACAAAAATTGATGAAGCTCCAGCTTTAGCAACTTATTCATTATTACCTATTGTTAATGCTTTCACAAAGGCAGCTGGCGTAGAGGTAGTAACTAGTGATATCTCTCTTGCAAGTAGAGTTCTAGCTGCTATGGGTCTTGTAGAAGATCAGTTATTAAGGTTGGGGAAAGTTGTTCAAGAAAAAGATGGAAACATTATTAAACTTCCAAACATTTCAGCTTCAGTTGGTCAATTAAAAGCTTGTATTTTAGAGCTTCAAGGCAAAGGGTATAAAATCCCTGATTTTCCTGAAAATCCATCTACTGAAGAGGAAAAAGCAATCAGAGCAAAATATAATACTTGTCTTGGTTCTGCAGTTAATCCAGTTCTTCGCGAAGGTAACTCAGACCGTCGTGCAGCAACAGCTGTTAAAAAATTTGCACAAAACAATCCACATAAACTAAGAACTTTTCCACAAAATCCAAAGTCTTATGTAGCACATATGAATGGTAATGGTGATTTTGCAGGTAACGAAAAAGCAGTTACGGTAGATAAGGCTTGCAAAGTTACAATAGCTCTTAATGGTAAAGAGTTAGCTACGATAGAAGCTATGGATAAAGAAATTTTAGATGGCACATATATGTCAGTTTCTAAACTTAAGTCTTTTATTGCACAAACTATTGAAGATGCTAAGAAAAATGATGTTTTATGGTCAGTACACTTAAAAGCAACTATGATGAAAATCTCTGATCCTATAATGTTTGGTCATGCATTTACAGTGTTCTTTGCACCAGTATTTGAAAAGTATTCATCAACTTTCGCCGAATTAAATGTAAATCCAAACCAAGGTATGTCAGATTTAGAAAATAAAATTGCCGCTCATCCAAAAGAAGCTGAAATAAAAGCTGCATTTAAAGCAATTGTTGAATCTGATAAGCCTCAAATAGCAATGGTTGATTCCGATAAAGGTACAACTAACTTTAATGCTCCTAATGATGTAATCATAGACGCTTCTATGCCTGTTGTTGTACGTGAAGGCGGTAAGCAGTGGAATAGAAATGGTGAAGCTGTTGAATGTGTAGCTGTTATACCAGATAGTTCTTATGGACTATTTTATGCAGAGATGCTATCAGACTGTGTTAAAAATGGTCAGTACGATGTTGCGACTATGGGTTCAATGGCTAATGTTGGTCTTATGGCTCAAAAAGCTGAAGAATATGGTTCTCATCCAACTACATTTGAACTTCCTGAAGCTGGCAAAGTTACAGTAACTACTGAAGATGGAACTGAGTTAATGTCATTTGACTGTGAAGCTGGTGATATCTGGAGAATGAGTAGAGCTAAAGATATTCCGATTAAAGACTGGGTAAGACTAGCAGTTGAACGTGGTCAATTAGAGAAAGTTCCTGTAATTTTTTGGTTAGATGAAAATAGAACTCACGATGCGCAGATGATTAAAAAAGTTAAAACATACTTGAAAGATTTAGATACTGATGGTTTAGAGATTGAGATTATGAATGTTACAGATGCTACAAGATTTACAAATGCTAGAGTTAGAGAAGGGAAAAATACTATTGCTGTTACTGGTAATGTTTTACGTGATTATTTAACTGACATGTACCCAATTTTAGAGCTTGGAACATCTGCAAAAATGCTTTCAATCGTTCCATTGTTAGCTGGTGGTGGTCTTTATGAAACTGGAGCAGGTGGATCTGCACCTAAGCACGTTGAACAGTTCTTAGCTGAGGGTCATCTTCGTTGGGATTCTTTAGGTGAAATTTTAGCACTTGCTGAATCTTTACGTTTTATTGGTAACAAAAACTCTGATGAAAAAATAGCTGCTCTTACTTCAGGTCTCGATATTGCAAACGATGCTTATCTTGATAACAACAAAGAACCAGGAAGAAAAGTCGGTCAACCAGATAATAAAGCTTCTCACTTTTTTGTAGCTAAATACTGGGCTAAAGCTCTAGCTGAGGGTAAGAATCCTGAACTAGCAGCTAAGTTTGCTCCAGTTGCAAAAGCTTTAACTGATAATGAAGATAAAATTATTGCTGAGTTACTTGCTGCTGAAGGTAAAGCTCAAGATATAGGTGGATATTATCTTCCAGATGATGTAAAAGCTGAATCTGCAATGAGACCATCTTTTACGCTAAATACTATCATTAGTTCAATATAGTCAATAATTAGTATGTATAGAGAGTTTTTAACTCTCTATACATACAATTTTTACGACAAATCATCAAGAGAGTCACTTTTCAAATGACTTAGACCTTCCTTATATTAACTTCAATTTTGACGTCTTTTTATAATAAAGCTAGATAATATTTCAACAGAAATTATTAGAATAGTAAATATGAGGATATAATACAAAAAATTAAAGTTAAATAAATAAAAGAGAATTATTATGATAGGAAGAAAAGTAGGAATAGTTGGAGCTGGATTTGTTGGTGCTACAGCGGCATATAGTCTAACTATGACAGGACGATGTCATGAGGTTGTACTTTATGATATTGATACTGACTTAGCAAAAGGTAAAGCTATTGATATTGGGCAGTCTACAAGTTACTCTCCTCGGGGAACAATAGTAACTGCGGCAGAAGATGCAAGTGATTTAAAAGATTGTCATATTGTTGTAATTACCGCTGGTGTTCCAAGAAAAGGGGATATGACTAGAGCTGATTTATTGTTAATAAATGCAAAGATTATGAAAGATGTAGTACAAAACGTTATGAAGTACTCTCCAGATGCAATTATATTGTGCGTTTCAAATCCGCTTGATATTATGACTTATGTTATTCATCAAATGACAGGATGGGATAGACGTAGAATTATTGGTATGGCTGGAGCGCTTGATGGTGCTAGAATGGCTTACCAAATACATAAAAAAGTAGGATATGGATCTGGACAAACACGAACAATGTTAATCGGAGACCATGGACAGCATATGATACCACTTCCTCAAATATCTTCTGTTGGTGGTATCCCTCTTGGGGAAATTATTACAAAAGAAGACATGCAAGATGTTATAGCAAGAACAAAAGATGGTGGAGCTGAAATAGTTAAGCATCTAGGTACTTCAGCTTATTATGCTCCTGGTCGTGCTATTTCAGTTATGGTTGAAGCTATACTTGATGATAGTAGAATTGTTATGCCATCTTGTGTTATGCTAGACGGAGAATATGGATACAAAAATATAACTGTTGGTGTTCCTGTTGTTCTTGGTGCTAATGGAGTTGAGAATATAATTGAACTAGAATTAGATGAAGAAACTAAAGCTAAGTTTAAAATCTCTGTTGAATCTATTCAAGAAGGAATCAATATATTAAAAGAAAACAATTTTTTTGAGTAAAAAGACTACTTTTAAATGTAGAAAATATAAAAACTTTTAGATATTTTGAAAAATAAATATCTATTATGAAGAGTATAATATAAAGAATGCTAAACTATCTTTTCACATTAATTTAATATATATTTGACAATAGGAATTGCTAATGCGTGAAATTGCATATGAAGAAATAGTAAAGAATGTTCGAGACATCATTGTGTATTCTGCTTCAAATCTACCAGAAGATGCTTTAAATGCTATGAAAGAAGCTTACAAAAAAGAAAAAAGTCCTGTAAGTAAGGAAGTTTTAAAACAACTCTTAGATAATGCTGATATAGCAAGTAGTGAATCTCGTCCACTTTGTCAAGATACTGGGCTAGCTGTTTTCTTTGTAAAACTTGGTGCTGATGTTAAGATAATTGGTGGTCTTTTAAAAGATGCTATTAACGAAGGTACAGAAAAAGGCTACATAGAAGGTTACTTAAGAGCTTCAACCTGTCATCCTTTTTCTCGTGCAAATAACAAAGATACAGTTGGTTATAACTTACCTGCAATTATCCATCTTGATATTGTTGAAGGTGATAAAATAGATATAGAATATGCTGCAAAAGGTGGAGGAAGCGAAAATGTTTCTCGTGCAAGAGTATTTCCTCCAGCTGCTGGAAAGCAGGGCGTAATAGACTATGTTAAAGAATGTATTTCAGACGCAGGTCCAAATCCTTGTCCTCCTCTTACTGTTGGTATTGGAATTGGTGGAACTTTTGAAAAAGCTGTAATCAGTTCTAAGCATGCATTATTTCGAAATATTGGTTCTGTTAATGAAGATCCTGAAATGTCTGAGTTAGAAGATGTTATAAAATTAGAGTTAAATAAACTTGGTATTGGAACAATGGGCATGGGTGGTACAGAGACTGTATTGGCTGTTCATATCGAATCTAATCCTTGTCATATTGCATCTCTTCCTGTTTCAGTAAATGTTCAGTGTCATAGTTCACGTCATTCACATATCACTATATAAGGAATAAAATGAGTAAAACATATCATTTAACAACTCCACTAAATGATGAAACTATTTCAGAGTTACATAGTGGCGATATTGTATATTTGAGTGGCATTATTTATACTGCTAGAGATGCTGCGCACAAAAGACTAGTTGACTTACTTGATGAAGGTAAAGAACTTCCTTTTAATATAAAGGGCGCTGTCATCTACTTTGTAGGTCCAACCCCACCTAAACCTGGTGATCCAATTGGTAGTGCAGGGCCTACTACATCTTATCGTATGGATTCTTATTCTCCAAGGCTCATTGCCCAAGGATTAAAAGGAATGATAGGTAAGGGTAAAAGAAATAAAGATGTTACAGATGCTTGTCAAGAATACAAGTCAATATATTTTGGTGCTACTGGTGGTGCAGGTGCCCTTTTAGGTAAACAAATTATAAGTGCAGAGATTATCGCTTATGAAGAGCTTGGTCCAGAAGCTGTAAGAAGACTAGAAGTAGTCGACTTCCCCATTACTGTAATTAATGATGTGTATGGTGCTGATTTATATAAAATAGGTCGCGCACAATACGAAGTTAAATAGCTTATAATTTAAAACTAGGAGATTAGATGAATATACATGAGTACCAAGCAAAGCATATTTTAAAAAAATACAATATACCTACCCCAAAAGGAATTATGGTTGAGAACGTCAAAGATGCCGTTACTGCAGCAAAAGAATTAGTTGGTCCTATTTGGGTTGTAAAAGCTCAAATTCACGCTGGTGGTCGTGGTTTAGGTGGAGGAGTAAAACTAGCTAAATCTTTAGAAGAAGTTGAAGCTTTAGCTAATGAAATACTTGGAATGACTCTAGTTACACATCAAACAGGTCCAAAAGGAAAACTAGTTCAAAAACTATATATTGAAGATGGTGCAGATATTAAGTCAGAACTATATCTTTCAGTTATTTTAGATCGCTGTTCTGAACTGCCTTTAATTATGGCTTCTACTGAAGGTGGAATGAATATTGAAGATGTTGCCAAAAATACACCAGAAAAAATTGTAACTATTACTGTTGATCCGGAGATAGGTTTTCAAAGTTTTCATGGTCGTGCTTTAGCATTTGGTCTTGGTATTACAGATAAAAATGAGCAAAAAAATATTGTTAAATTTGCATATAAACTTTTTAAACTATATATGGAAAATGATGCTGAGATGATAGAGATTAACCCACTTGTAAAAACAGGTAATGGTGAATTTCTAGCGCTTGATGCAAAAATGGGATTTGACAATTCAGCACTAGTTCGTCATCCAGACATCGCCGCTATGCGTGATATTACTGAAGAAGAAGATGATGAAAGAGAAGCTGCTAAATACGGTCTTTCTTATGTTGCGCTAGATGGTGAAATAGGCTGTATGGTAAATGGTGCTGGTCTTGCTATGGGTACTATGGACACAATTAACTATATGGGTGGAACTCCTGCGAATTTTCTTGATGTTGGAGGTAGTGCAAATGCTGAAGCTGTTGCTAAGGGTTTTGAGATTATTCTTCAGAATCCAAAAGTAAAAGCTATTTTTGTAAATATTTTTGGTGGTATCGTTCGTTGTGATCGTATTGCAAACGGTATCATTGAAGCAACTCATATTACTAATGTTAAAGTGCCGGTTATCGTACGTCTTGATGGAACGAATGCTCTAGAAGCTGCCCAAATTCTTAAAAATGCAAATATAGCTAACTTAATAGTTGCTAACGATTTAGGTGACGGTGCTGCAAAAGCAGTAGCTGCAGCAAAAGGAGAATAGTTTAATGTCAATTTTAGTTAATAAAGATACAAAAGTAATCGTTCAAGGATTTACAGGAAAAGAGGGTACTTTTCATTCAGAACAATGTATGAACTATGGTACAAATATTGTTGGTGGTGTTACTCCAAATAAAGGTGGTCAAGAACATTTAGGTAAGCCTGTTTTTAATACTGTAAAACAAGCTATTGCAGCTACAGATGCTACAGTTACTATGATTTTTGTTCCACCTGCATTTGTTGCAGATGCTATAATGGAAGCTGCTGAAGCGGGAATTTATCTAGCTGTAATTATTACAGAAGGTGCCCCTGTAAAAGATATACAAATGGCGAAGGCCTATTCTACTAAGCATGGTATGAAAATAATTGGTCCTAACTGTCCTGGTATTATTACTGCTGATGAATGTAAAATTGGAATTATGCCTGGTGCAGTTTTCAAAAAAGGGAATGTTGGACTTATATCTAAATCTGGAACATTAACCTATGAAGGGGCAAATCAAGTTTGTAAGGAAGGTTTTGGTATTACTACTGCTATTGGTATTGGTGGTGATCCTATAATTGGCCTTTCATATAAGGAAATTTTGCCAATGTTTGAAGCAGATCCATATACTGAAGCAATTGTAATGATTGGTGAAATTGGTGGAGACCTAGAAATACAAGCTGCTAAACTGATTAAAGAACAGATTACTAAACCTGTTGTTGCATTTATTGCCGGTCAAACAGCACCTAAAGGTAAAACGATGGGTCATGCTGGTGCAATTGTATCCGGTGGTTCAGGAACAGCAGCTGAAAAAATGGCTGCATTAGAAGCAGTTGGGGTAAGGGTTGTTATATCTCCTTCAGAAATAGGCAAGGCTATAGCAGAAGTTTTAGCTAAATAACAAAATTTTAGTGTGAGCCACATTATACAATAAAAGATTGTATAATGTGGCGATAAGAGCACAAATTAAATTTATAAAGAGTAGTGTACAAATTTATTTATATTTTAATAATAGGAGAATTAATGGGAACTTTTCAAACAAAAAACCCAGGTAACCAACCTGTATGGGTAAACACTAGTAATTGTAAAGCATGTGATATTTGCGTATCAGTATGTCCTTCTGGTGTGCTTGGCATGGTATATGAATCATCATCAACACTTGGTGCAATGATTTCAATAAATAATCCTGAGGCTTGTATTGGCTGTAATGAATGTGAAATATCATGTCCAGACTTTGCTATTTATGTAGCAGACAAAGCAGAATATAAAGCGGCAGGTTTTAGCTTTGCTAAACTTACTGATGAATCCAGAGAGAGACAAGCAGCAATTATTGCTAATGACTATATGTCACTTAACAAAGGAGCTAAATAATGGCAACTAGAGAAGTAATATCTACAGGAAATCAACTAGCGGCTAAGGCGGCTATAGATGCTGGATGTATGTTTTTTGCTGGATATCCATTAACCCCAGCAAGTGAAGTAATGCATGTTATCTCTGACCTTCTACCAGCAAAAGGTGGTGTGGCAATCCAAATGGAAGATGAAATTGCTGGTATCTGTGCAGTAATTGGTGCAGCTATGGTTGGCCAGCGTTCATTAACTGCTACTTCAGGTCCAGGAATGAGTTTAAAAGCTGAACAATTAGGTCTAGCTCAAATGACAGAAGTTCCATTAGTTTGTATTAATGTTATGCGTGGTGGCCCATCAACTGGTCTTCCAACTCGTGTTGCTCAAGGTGATATACTTCAAGCAAAAAATCCATCACATGGTGATTATAAATCAATCACACTATGTGCAGGTACATTAGCTGAATGTTATACAGAAGTTGTTAGAGCCTTTAATCTGGCAGACAGATTTATGCAACCAGTTATAGTTTTACTAGATGAGACTATTGGGCACATGCATGGTAAAGCTGACATTCCTCTTGCTGAAGATGTTGAATCAGGTATTGTTCCAAGAAAAAGATTTGACGGTCCAGCTGAAGAATATTTTCCATATGGTGTTGAACATGATGAGCCAGCAGTACTTAATCCTATGTATGAAGGTTATAGATACCATTTTACAGGTCTTCACCATGATAAACATGGTTATCCAACTGAAGAAATGGAAACTTGTAGAAAATTAATTCAAAGACTAGAAGATAAGGTTGCTTTACATGAAGATGAAGTTGAATCTTATGAAGAGTTTATGATGGATGATGCTGAAGTGATGATTATTGCTTATGGTTCAGTATCACTTGCTGCTAAAGAGTCAATTAGACACTTAAGAGAAGAGGGCATTAAAGCTGGCTTATTTAGACCAATTACTATTTGGCCTTCTCCAGCAAAAAAAGTGAAAGAATATACTGATAAAATTGAAAAAGTTTTAGTTGTTGAGTTGAATATTGGCCAATACCATGGTGAGATTCAACGTGCTGCTGCTAGACTTGATATTGAAGGTCTTTTTAAAGTAAATGGTAGACCTATCTCTCCACATGAGATAGTAAGTAAAGTAAAGGAGTTATAAGATGGCATTTAATTATGATAAATATTTAAGACTTGAAAAGATGCCAACACTGTGGTGTTGGGGTTGTGGTGATGGTGTAATTCTTAAAGCTTTCGTTAGAGCAATATCAAAAATGGGCATTGATCAAGATGATATGTGTGTGGTTTCTGGAATTGGATGTTCAGGAAGATTTTCATCATATGTTGACTTTAATACTGTACATACAACCCATGGTAGAACAATAGCGTATGCAACTGGTATAAAATTAGCTAATCCAAGTAAACATGTTGTTTGTGTAGCTGGTGATGGAGATGCTCTTGCTATCGGTGGTAACCATACAATACATGGTTGTAGAAGAAATATTAACTTAACTATGATTATTATCAATAATTTTATTTATGGTTTAACTAACTCTCAGACTTCTCCAACTACACCAAAAGGTATGTGGACTGTTTCTCAAAAAGCTGGTAATATAGATCCAACGTTTAATACTTGTGATCTTGCTATAGCGGCTGGAGCTTCTTTCGTTGCTCGGGAAAGTATGTTAGATCCTAAAAAACTAGAAAAATCAATGATTAAAGCTATAGAACATAAAGGTTTTTCTTTATTGGAAGTACTTTCAAATTGTCATATTAACCTTGGTAGAAAAAATAAAATGGTTTCTGCTATGGAAAACCTTGAATGGATAGATAGTATTACTGCTCCTAAGCGAAAGTATGATGCTATGACGCCGGAAGAGCAACTTAATATACTTCCAACTGGTGTCTTAAAGCAAGATCTAGAAGCTGATGAGTATTGTGATATGTATGCAGAGATTCAAAAAGTACATCAGGGTGAAAGAAAGAAAATCACTCAAGATGACTTTGCTAAAAAAATATAAGGAGAACAGAAATGAGTACTAAAACATTAATGAGATTTACTGGTGTTGGTGGACAAGGTGTTCTTCTTGCTGGTGAAATTTTTGCAGCTGCTAAAATTAAAAGTGGTGGTTATGGGCTTAAAACTGCAACATATACATCACAAGTTCGTGGTGGACCAACAGTTGTTGATATTCAGCTTGATGATAAAGAAATATATTATCCATATGCAGATGAAGGTGAGATTGGTTTTATGCTTTCTGTTGCAGACGTTTCTTATCAAACATTTAAAAATGGTGTTCAAAAAGGTGGAACAATTGTTATTGATCCAAATTTAGTACATCCAACTGATGAAGATAAAAAAACTTGGAAGATTTATGAGATTCCAATTATTACAATTGCTAAGGAAGAGGTTGGTAATGTAATTACTCAATCTGTTGTGGCACTTGCAATTGCAAATACTATGATGGATGCAATTGATAAAAAAACTCTTGTTGATACAATGCTTTCAAAAGTACCAGCTAAAGTTCATGATGTTAATATTAAAGCATATGAACTTGGAGAAAAATATGCTAAAGAAGCAATGTCTAACTAATCAATTTAAAAGACAACCTTTAAAGGGGTTGTCTTTTTTTAACTAGAAAAATAATATTAATTAGTATTAAACTCTAATGCTTTCCCAAAAAAACTCTACATGTTTTTCAAATTGAGTTGAAATAGCAGTCGTAGAATCATTATCAAACCTCATTAGTGTAACTTGAAGTCTCATATAGAATAGAGTGGATAGAAATTCATAAGATATCATCATTGGATCTTGCGAACGTATTAATGAATTCTGCATCATTATAAAGAATGCCTCAGATAGCAACTTTACATTCTTATCATGAAATTCACTCATAAACTGCTCTCTAAGCTCTTTGTTTTGAAAAAGTTCTATCATGAGTAGCCTAAACATGTTTTCGTTGCTCTTATCAAATACAAGAAGCTTATATTGCATCGTAAAGTTCTGTAAAAAAGCCTTTCCTTTAAGTGCAGATTCTTTTATGTCAGGCTCATTTTTAGAAAAAGGCGAGTTAAAAATGCCTTTTGCAACTTCTAAAAAAATCTCTTCTTTACTTTTATAGTGATTATATATTGCACTCTCTCTAATACCAACTTCTTTTGCTATTTTTCTTACACTTGTACCTTTATATCCAAGCTCAGAGAATAGGGTAGTTGAGACTTTTAGTATCTTTTGTTTTGTTCCAGTTCTTTTATTGGGTGTCGTATTTTCCGGCATATTAGACCTTTTTTTGGTTTAGTGAACAGATGTTAACTTTAAAAGTATTGTATATGAACAATCGTTAATATAAGCTTATACGAATATGAACAATTGTTCTTATCTATTTGCAGTCAAGTGAACAGGTGTTCTTATGTGTAAAAAACTACTTTAAAGGAACTTTTTTGTACTATTTCACAGGTACAGCAGATAGTGACTTGTTTAAACGCAAGAGGAAAGTCCGAGCTGCTATAAGACAGTGTTCCATTTAACTAATGGCCGTAGTAATACGAGGGAAAGTGCAACAGAAAATATACTTCTACTTCATTGTAGTAAAGGTGAAAAGGTGGAGTAAGAGCCCACCAGTCTTTATGGCAACATAGAGAGCTTGTAAACCCAACATGGCAGCAAGAAACAGGTGGTCAGCGTCTTATATATTGCTACTGTTTCGCTAGAGATACTATGTAAATAGTAAAGTAGATTAATGCTATCAAAACAAAACTCGGCTTACGCTGTGCCTATTCCTTTCAAAAGCCTATTTTTAGGGCTTATTAAGCCTCTTTATTTTTTATTGTAACCGTGGTGTCACCGCAACTATTATTAAACAGAGAAAAATTAACTCCCAAATCAACGTTCTTAGACTCAATAACACTCGCATAATGCTCTAGGGTTACTTTAGGACTTGAATGACCTAGAAGACCAGCTAACTCATTGATACTCACTATATTATCTTTTAACATGATAGTAGCAAACGTATGTCTTGTTGAACTCAATTTATGTTTAACTAACTCAGCATCTATATTTACATCACGCCATTGGCTTCTTAATAGTGAAGCGTCATCAACAGAGCCAAAGATATATATATTATCTTTAGGTTGTATAGCTTTTACATGATCTAGAATAAAAGCAGGATAAGGAACTTTTCTAATTGCATTATTAGTCTTTCCTGTGCCTATAAAGCCCTTTGAACGTGTACGTTTAACATGAATATACCCATCTTCTTTAAAATCGGCTATTTGAAGACCTAGTATTTCACTAACTCTCATCCCTGTATTAAAGGCTATCAATAAATAAGGCTTCATAACACCATTGGCTACGCTAAGAAGCTTATTTACCTCTTCTTTTGAATAGAACTGTATAGGTTCTTTCCTATCAGGCTTCTCTTTTATGTCCTGAGCGGGGTTATATAATAATATACCGTCATCAATAGCTAATTCAAAAATCTCTTTTATGCAATGTTTATAGATAGACTTTGATTTAGTCTTCATATTAAGTGATATTAGATATTCTTTAATATCAAGTCGAGTTATATTATCTATATTTTGACCCCTAAAGTAGTCTATCACCCTCATCCAGTAGCTTTTTCTCATCCAATAGTTTTTATTACTCTCTTTAAGCTGTAGAAATATATAACCGTAATACTCAAAAGTCTTAGGTTTCTTTTTATATATATCACCAGTTGCTATTTTTATATCCAATGCCGGTATTATTTGATTTAAAACAACATTGATGTTTTTAGACGTATTCTTTAACTTAGTAGATTTTTGAAAACGTTTACCATCAACATAGTAGTTAATCCAAATAGTAGAGCCTCTAATATAATGTGTTGTCATTCCTTTTTTCCTTTTTCCAATAACAACAACTTTACTATGAATCAAAATATTACCTTACTAAACCAAAAAATCATCAAAAATTTTTTTATCCATTTCATGAATAGGTTTAATTGTTGAGTTAAATTCTTCTAAATCTAAATATATACGTTTATAGCCATCTTTTTTATAAACTGTTAAATCTTTATTCCTAATCATAGTTCTAATGTATGATGTATCTATTCCAACTTCCTCAGCTAATTTTTGAATGGTTACAAAGTAAGACATAATTCAAACCTCTTTTTTTATTTCAATTAAAACGGTACCGTTTCTCAATAAGTTTGATAATCTGAACATGTCACCCTTAATTATCTTCTTTGCTTCCTGAGTTGGTTCAAGAGCTAATAAAACTCTCTCTAAAGCATTTTTATACTTCATATAGTTACGACAATTTAAAGAACAGTATGATTTAGGTTTAGATGTACTTTCATCATTGAAATTATTACCACATATATGACAAATACTAATCATTTTAAAACTCCTTAAAATCTTGTAATTCTCTTAAATCTAGTTTGTCAGTATTTAAAAGTAAACCTCTATCAATCATAAGATTTTTAGTTACAGCATAATGAGTTTCATTAACAGTTTCAATATCTATACTTCCAAAATATTGTACTAGCTGAAAATCTTTCATTTGATATGGTTTTTTATCTAATGATTTAAAGCCATGTTCTTTTAGAAAATATCCTATTAAATTGTCATTTTTGTATGTTGGAACTGGCTTTTCTTTTTTAGTCCACTTAGCTGGAGTTTTATCGTAAACTTTAACATTGACATTTTTTTCTTTTACTTCGCCTATCTCCTTAATTACTCTATCACCGTAAACAATTTGATATTTTCCGTATTGGTAAATAAGTTCTCTTCCCGTATAGTTATCAATAAAATAAAAATAATTATCTTCTCTAGACCACTCAACATGATTACTTTTATCATTCATTAGATCAGTTAAGTGATACCAATCATTTTCAAAGGCATAAGCCTTTTGATAAACCCATTGCGGAACTATAGACTTAGAAGTAACACAACGCATAATTCTATGTTTGATATACCAAGCTTGAATATAATCTATATTTTTTTGATTTTTAACGTCCATGAATGACTTGAGAATATATTTCATAACGTATGCAGTAGTATCCTTGATGTCAGTTTGAAAAGACTCTAACTCTTGATTGTTAATCTTATAATCTTTTATAAATTTTTTACTATCTTTTATACGTCTGTTTTGTGGAGCAGGGTATGACTTAATAAAATCCTTTTTAAATTGTTCAATATGTTCATATGGAATGTATAGCAACATATGAAAATGTGGTACACCATCTTTGTGAGGTTCTACGGTTCTAATGTACATATAATTTACATATAATTTACATTTTGTTTTTTTAATTTTTTAAATGCATAACTTTTTAAATATCTTTTCGTCTGATGATTAAGTATGTTGTATAAATCTTTTATAGTTAGTGTTAAACGTAATTCTATCTTTTGACGAACTTCACCAAGGGCTTCACTAGAAGGAACACTTTGCAAGGCTATTTTTTTATCTTCAATAGAAAGATTATCAAATCTAGTGTAGTCACCATGAAGTAAATCTCTAAAATATCCATCAAGAGTCATAGTCAAAAAACTACTATGTAAGCCTTGGGTGAATGCAGTCTTAGTCATAGTATCAATCTTGTTATTTAGTTGAGCATAATACCTAACTGAATGATTAGCACTATAGCTGACATCTTTAAGTGTCTTCACTTGACCGCTAGAGGTAGTAAAGTAATTATTATCTAAATACTTACTTTGATTATCTAGTTTATTTTGTATTGTTTTTAAATCGTTTTTGGTTAATCCAAACATGGTGTCACTCCTAATTTATAAAATGTCGGTAAACTTTTGTTAAATAGACAAGGGTCGTCGCGTAGCTCCTCCCGTTCCGACTTCGTCCTCACTCCTCGCTGAGGCGCTCGTCGTTCTTAGTTAAGTCTCCACTCTGCATAAAACTACTGTTATTAGCTAATATAGAACTACTCTTAACCTCTTTGTATTTACTTTTGAATAGAGAACTAAGAAAAGTAGTTTTAAAGTCTTTAGGAACTATGTAGATGTAATCTGTAAGTTTTGCTAATGTGTTTTTGGAGAGTGTCTTTTCAAAAGGCTTTAAAGTGTAAACCTCTGTTTTTACCTCTGAGTAAAATAATTCAATCTTAAATTTAATGACTAAGGTTTTAAAGTAGTTCAATGATATTTGAGTAGCTTCATAGTTTGTATCAGCGTTCCAACAATATTGTTCATTACACTTAAGAGATAAAAGGAAAGTATCTTTACTCATAGTGCTATTAGGCTTTATTAAATTATTTTGCCCTGGTGTAGGTAAATTTAATTCATCAATTGTATGAGTAGAATTAGAGACACTTATTTCAGGCTCAGGAGATAACCTATATTGTAGAAATTTATATAAACCGACCATAGCAAAAATAGCAAGTAATGAAAGAAAAATAAATTTATATATAATCTTTTTAGGTTTATCTACTTCACCAGACTTATATAAATCATAGATGTCAGTAGATGCAGTTAAAGTGTTAGAACCAAACTTACTATCTCTTGAAAATGGAATCTCTGAATAGTGTATATATCTAAGCTTGTTAGATTTCAACTGTTTACTTTGAGGTTGTGCAACATAGTAAATCTCTGTATGAACTAAATAATCAGCGTTTATTTGTCTAGGACCTTGAGCAATGATTACTATTCTTATTTTAAAGTGACCATGATATGCCAGCCACCAAGAAATGACATCATCATACTTTTTCATGTAAAGAGCTGCTTCATCTATTACAATCAAACAATCATTTATATTATGATAATCAGCATAGGTATTAAGTTCATCATCACTCTTATCATCTAAAGCCATACTATACATTTTTTCTAAATGAATATAAAAATCTTTCCAAACTAATCTATAAGCAGTTGAGGGATTTTCACTATCAGCAATCTTAAAATGTTCATTTATTTCATCAAATACAAAACCACCAATATTGGTTAATATATTTTTGTATTTAGGTTTTGCACCATCTTTGATATATTCTTTATGAATTAGATCAACAGCTCTATAACTTTTACCCGTTCTAGGTTTACCAAAAAAGAAATCAATCATCACTATCTTCTTTAAAATCGTTTATATCAAATGCATGTGATTCTTCTTTTACTTTTTTACCATTAAAACCATCTTCTTTTATTTTTTCAAAAAGTTTTTTATTATATTGAGCTTGAACTTTAGATAAGACACCTAAATCTTTTTGAAGTTTAGAGAGCTTCTCACTATTATCTATAATATATGGAGTCAAAATTATTACTAGATTATCTTGCTCCTTTGTTGTAGATGTACTACTAAATAAAAAATCTCCAAGATAAGGAATATCTCCTAATAGTGGTAATTGTGACCTAGACTCTAAACTATAGCTCTTAACTAAACCACCTATAATGATATTCTCACCATGTCTTAAAATGGTTTCTGTTTTTACTTCTTGCTTAGATGTTACAGGTTGTCCAGTTGCATTATTACTTCCATCGTCTGTTACATTTTCTAAAACTATTGATACTTCTAAAGTTACTTTGTCAGCTTCGGAGACACGAGGAGTTATTTTTAAAGTCAAACCTACATCAGTTCTAGTATAAGAGTTTGTAACACCATCATCAGAAGAAGAGACAGAACCACTAGAAACAGATATAGTCTTACCAACATAGATAGAAGACTCTTTGTTATTTAAACATAAAATAGAGGGATTAGATATAGTTTTTGAAGCTCCATTTGTTTGAAGAAAAGCTATTGAAGCACCAAGAGCAAGACCACCAGTCATAGAAGATGATAAACTATTTCCTAATACACCTGAGTATGCAGAGCCACCAAAATTAGAACTAAAAGAGAGTAAACCACCACTAGATAATAAAGAACCACCCTCAAAGCCATATTTTAAACCTAAGTCCTCAGAATTTTGCTTATTTATATCTATAATACGAGCCTCAACATACACCTGGTACTTTTGCTTATCTAACTCTTTTATAAGAGGTTCAAGAGACTTTATAACATGTGATACACCAACTATAATAATAGAGTTAATATCTTCACTCATAGAGATATTAGGCTTTAGAGATTCATCACTAAATTTTTGATTTTTAATAATGGCAGTTAGAGCATTAAAAACATCCTCAGCTTTTGCATTTTTTAGATTAAAGACTTTTAATGTCTCATTATCTTTAGATGCAATATCAAACTTTTTGATAAGGTTTTGAATCACTAAAATATTAGATTTTTTACCAATTACAACTATAGAGTTTAAATCTTCATTGAGTAAGAATTTTACTTTATCAGACTCTAAAGAAGCATTAAAAAGAAGTTTAGAAATTTCTTCTAAATATGTTAAAAGTGCTTTGGCTTGTACATGTTTAACCTCATACATAAACACTTCATTATTAAGCTTGATATCTATCTTCTTTATGATCTGTTTAATGACTTTTATATTCTTTGGATAATCGCTAATAAGTATCATGTTAGAGCTTTTGATAGTTGTAAGTATAGAATTAACAGAGGTTAAACTTTTAAGCTTAGAAGCGATGATATCAACATCATTATTCACTACTTGTATAAGCTCAGAGACTATAAAAGAGTTATTATTTAAACTACCTTTATAATTAGCTTCTGCCTTAACAGCTTTTGATATTTTGATAACTTCATAAAGAGAACCATTTTTTATAAGAGTGTAATCTTTAGACTTTAAAACAGATGATAAAATGTCTAGTAGTTCATCATCATATATTTGCACAGTACTAACTAGGTTAACTTGACCCTCAATAGTATCAGTTACTAAAATATTTTTATTAGTTAGCTTTGAAACTATTTTTATAAACTCATTGATCTGTAAGTTAGAAAAGTTTACATTTACTAAATCTTTAGCATTTAGACTAAACACCAAAATCAAAACTATAAATAAATACTTAAACATTGTCACTCCTATATTTAAATTTACGACCTTACAAAAGCTAAAACTTGTTTCACTCCAAAACCTGCTAATACGATAGTAAGATAAAGAGAAATACCATCAAGCACACCAAAATAAGAAGCAAGAGCTAAAAGAGAGTTATTAACGATATAACCGCTTACAAGACTTTTAAAATAAGAAATTGCTAATCCAATGAGAGCAGTAAAAATAGAAAACATCATCATTTTTTGAACAAAAGGGTGCTTTATTATGAAAGATATAATAGAAGAAAAAGCGGTTAGTCCAACAAGTAAAAGAGGCATTACACAGTCCTTATAATAGTAGCAAAGCCAGCTAAGGCACTAAAAAATAAGATTAAAGCTCTTATTTCATCAATTGGTAAATCATCAAGCATTGAGGGTTTAAAAAAAGTAGCAGTTTGTCCATACATAGTTACACTATAAGTTTGAAGAGAACTTGCACTAATATTCTCTAAACCAAAAAGATTATATTCTGTAGTCATTGAAAAACTATCTGATACTTGATTTTGTAAATCTCCAAAAGTTGATGAACCATCGTCAGTTAAATCTTTACCATCAAAAGGGTTACCACCATATAAAGCATTTGTTAAATTATCATTTATAGCCTTAGTATTTGAAACAACTTTATTAAGAGCAGTATTGTTTTTTAATGCAATTGAATTTGTGCTTTTTGCATAAGTGTTAGCAGTTTTTAGAGCAGTATTAATATCATTTAAATTCTCATTCATAAGTGTTTGTTTAGATAATGACTTAGTTAATGTCTCATTAGTGCTATCTAAATTAGTTTTTATATCTTTTGAAGAAGCTAATAAATCAGCATTAGTCTCATTGATTTTTTCTAAACTTTCATCTATTAAATCTACTTTGTCTTTTAAGTCTGATAAGTGTTTATTTGAAGTATTTAAAGCAGATAAAAGAGCTTGATTATCCGAAGAGGTAGTATTTAAATCTACACTATCATCCATTGAATCATCTTCATCCTCTGAATTAGTATCAGGTTCTACCTCTACAACTGGTTTCACAAAGCAATAAGCTGTACTAGGACAAGCTAATGAACTAGGAATATCATATTTAAAAGTAGTATAAGTTATGTTGTCAACTAAAGCACTACATTCATTTTCTGATTTTATGTCAGACTTATAAATATAACCATTTGGTTTTCTTTCTGAGGCAGAGTAAGTACAACTATTAACTGTTTCATGAACATGACACCAAACATAACCACAATCAGGATTTTTATCAGGATAAGAAAAAGAACCATCCCAAACAGAAGTATTAGCAGTTGCATAAGCTATACAATCATTTTTATAAGAGTCACCTAGGTACTTGTATGATGATAGGGAAAATATAGAACCTGTAACAGTCGCACTTATAGAAGTATCTTCACCTTTACAAACTATATCTTTTTCAGAATCGGAGTCGACAGAACCATCACCATTAGAATCACTATCTAATTCATTGGTAATACCATCACCATCTATATCATCATCCAACTCATTAGAAATTCCATCACCATCTATATCAGGGTCATCACCATTTAAAATTCCATCGCCATCAATATCATCATCTAAAGAATTTGCAGTACCATCACCATCTGTATCAGCTTCACAAGTAGTATCATTTAATGCAAAACCA
Organism: Sulfurimonas sp.; assembly: GCA_047633475.1. GTDB lineage: Bacteria > Campylobacterota > Campylobacteria > Campylobacterales > Sulfurimonadaceae > Sulfurimonas. The sequence continues at coordinate 1,959 of JBLIEY010000003.1, read as the reverse complement.
TCTGAACACTCACATGTATTAGTTGATTCGTTTAAAGTTTGATTATCTGTACAAGTAGGAATAACTAAAGTTTCAACACAGGTATTAGTTTCAATATCTAATTCTAAATTACTAGCACTACAATTAGCTTGAATAACTACAGAACCAGCTATATAATCAAAATAATATCTTTCATCGCCTAAGCCACCCTCTGCACCTGTGTCATTAAAGCAATATATTCTGTTGCCCGAAATATATTTTTTAGTTGAAGTTGCGTTTAAACCTTGACCATCAACATTTATATCATGAACTGAGTCAATTGAAGCTGTTGCAATAAAATTATTCCCATTATAAGACATAGTAAATTTTTCGCCACTAGAAACAGAGCATGAACTTAAAGAAGTTAAAGGAACACTTGCAAAAACAGATGAATAACTAAATAATAAACTATATAGTAAAAGGAATTTTAAACGCATGGTAGAGCCTAAACTCTACCACGAAAGAGGGAAGTTACACTAAATAGTATAAACTGTAAAAGATTAAGAGAGGCAGTTATTGAAAAAAAGAAATCAAAAGCTGGATCACCTATTATAGTAAAGTCTAAAAATTCTATCATTTTATTTACTTTTCCATAAGAAGAGACCAAACATAGAACCAGTCATAACACCGGCAATAGCCATAGCATAAGCATAGTCTTTAGTACGCATATTTAAATCGTCTGCTCTTTTAGAGACATTTGACATATTCTTATAAGCGTAAACATTAGTAGCTAGTATAAAAGCTAATATAAAACATTTAATCATCCTAACATCCTTAAAACACGTTTACTACCCATAAGAAAAGCCAAAAAGGCAACTACTGAAGCGACTACTGTTGATATATCTTTTATTGCTGAAGACATATCAACATCAGAGGCAACAAGTGCAAAGGCATTAGTAGCAAATATCATTAGAACAATAATGCTAGAAATACCTAACTTAAACATACTAAGAAATGAATCCAAGAAGTTTACGACCACCCCAAACGATAGCACCAAAACCAAGCATAGAACCAAGTAAAATTGCAACATTAGCAATAGGTTCTGTAAAATCAGGAGCTACAATTGCATCCGCACTTGCTTGAGTAGCAACCATAGCACCACCTAAAACTGTAGCACCAACTTTTGACTGATTTAATTTATCAGCAACTTTTCTAGATATTTTTTGAAATCTTTGCATGACTTCCACCTTGTATTAAAATTTTGCTAGAGTCCGTTATAACTCTGCTATAAACGATATAACGACCGCTGATAGCAAAGCTAGTTACTCTTTTATCTCAATGGATTATTAAAAGTAGTTTCTCTATACTTCTTACTCATAAACTCTCGTCTATTAGTCTTTTTACTGCTTGTACTTGTCTTGCTTATATAAGCTTTAGAAACTCTCTTTGATAATGCATTTTCTTTTTTATCTAATCTCTTTTGCACATGGATAACTCGACCATTTTCAGCTCTAAGCTTTTGCTCAGTAGTTGCTTTTATCTTTTGAGATTTTTTATATTCACTAAGAGCTTTCTTCTCTTGTATCTTAGTTTGTTTATATTTTTGAGTTTGTAACTCTTTAGTTCTATACTCTTGTTTTTTAGTTCTTATACTTGATAATCTATCTTCTCTTCTTATTTGTTTTTTAGCTTCTTGAGATATTCTATAGTTATCTAAACCAAGCAAATCTAATAGCTTTTTAGAAGCATAGATAAAAGCTAAAAGAGAAATCATCCCACTAATCAATATAAATAAGTTCTCAATCAATGAGTCTATTAATGGTTGTAAGATTAGTGATAAATCCATCTTTTATGCCTTTTAGTTAAATAAGTTGAGATACTAAAATATAACATGAATATTTTTTGATAAATCAAAACCACAATTTACGAAAATTGCTAAAATTCACATCATATTTAAACTGAACACTGTCTAATGTTTAAGACGTTTTTTGTTCTTTTTGT
>JBLIEY010000002.1:0-71134 GCA_047633475.1 Sulfurimonas sp. | reverse complement strand
TTTAATTTTTCAAGTGTACCGGCAGGAGACAATAATTCTATTTTTTTCATTAACTTCCAAACTGTGCTAGTAATGCTTCAATGTCATCTGTAGAAGCAAGATCGTTATGTGTATCACCCGCGATATGTTGTGCTGATGAAACTCTTTTGTCATCATCAACTTTACCTTCAAATAAAGTATTCATATATGTAGAAAGTGCACGCATAACATTTATGACACGTTCTATCTTTTGACGGTGAATATCCTGATATTGCATAAGATCAATCATACTCATTATAGAGTCTCCACTGTTTTGAAGTGTTTCAATGGTACCATCAACTTCAGTTAGAGCTTCTTGATTTTTTTCTAGTTGAGTTTTAAAAGCAGCGACATCTGGGAATTTTGCACTTAAAGTTGTAAAAAGTTCTACATTACTAGTTAGAGTATCTGCTACTATTTGAACTTTCTCTTCTTGGTCCATCAACTCAATACTGACACCTTCAAGAATATCAAACATCTGAGTAGCTTTTTCTTCACTCTCTTTTGTTACATCATCAAGTTGGTGTACCATCTTGTTTTCATCTGTAGCAGGAAGCGGCCAATTATGAGCTGTACTTTCGTTATAACCAAGGGGAACACCCTTCGTTGAAGAGCTTAAATCTTCACTGACAACCTCTTCTATCACTTCCTCTTGAACATCATCTTCAAATCCATCAATATCACCATTCATCATGGCGTCTAATTCTTCTTGAGTCATTTTAATTCCCTAGGCAAATTTATTTATTGTCACTATAATAGCATAAATATCTATAACTTTTATTTTAGAGGCAGCAAAATGATAGTCGATTTACACAACCATACTCCACTTTGTAATCATGCTGAGGGGAAGATATCTGAGTATGTAGAGAAAGCCATAAAATGTGGTACAAAATATTTTGGTTTTTCAGACCATGCTCCCATGGATTTCGATCCAAAGTATCGTATGAATTTCACTCAGATGAAAGAGTATGAAAAAGCCGTAGTAGATGCTAAAGAAAAGTACAAAGATCACATCGAAATTCTATTAGCTTATGAGGTTGATTATTTAAAAGGTCATATGGATGAAAGAGTTTTAAATGCTGATGTTGACTACCTAATAGGTTCTGTTCATTTTATTGATGAATGGGGATTTGATAATCCTGAGTTTATCGGTAATTACAAGAATCAGGACATAGATATCATTTGGCAGAAATACTTTAATGCTATTGAAGAAATGGCTAAGAGTGGGTACTTTGATATTGTTGGACATCTTGACCTTATAAAAGTCTTTAAATTTATGCCAAAAAAAGATATAAACTTGATTGCAAAGAGTGCTCTTCAAGCAATAAAAAAAGCTGATATGGTCTTAGAATTAAATATTGCAGGATACAGAAAACCAGTAGCAGAGGCCTATCCCTCTCCCTCACTTTTAAAACAAGCATATGAGCTTGGGATTCCTATAACTTTTAGCTCAGATGCACACAAGCCAGAACAAGTTGCTCTTTTTAATGATGCCATAATAAAAATGGCAAAAGATGCAGGTTATACTGAGTGTGCCTTTTTTAGAAAAAGAAAAAGAGAGATGCTAAATTTTTAGTAATTTCTCTTAATCAAAAGGAACTGTTCTACCTACCATCTTTTCTAAAATTCTCAATTCATCATCTGTATGACCTTCCATAATTTTAGAAGCTTTTATTTTATCTTTTGTAACCCAAATCATATTATGATGTGTTGCTTTTAAATCTTTAGTCTCTCCATGAGCCACAACTTCTGTATGACCATAACATGTACAAAAATAAGTCTTGCCATCTTTAACTAAGGTATAAGTTCCTGTTCCACGAATACCAGCCGTCATATTTGGAGTAACAACTTCGTGATTACCTTTACCAAAGACAGAAAGAACACCACCATTTATGACATTAAGAATTTTCTTTGAGCCTAAGCTTTCAAGTTTAAATTTTGAATTTGATTTTGCTGAAAAAGCATCGTTTGCTACGTTAAACCTTATACTAGAATTAGCTTTTGTCTCTATTGTGTCACCACGTTTTATCTTTGTAGTTTTATCTAAAATCTTACCATTTACAAATACTTCCCCACTACTTACAACCTCTCCAGCACTTAGTAGACTTACTAAACTTAAAAAAATCAAATACTTCTTCATAAAAATCCTTTTTCAGTATATTCATATTGAAAAAAGTATAACATAAAATTATGAAAAAAAATCATATACTATCTATTCTAATTATCTTTATATTTATCACTATGGAATTTTCATATATTAACTTCTCATCTCTATATAAAACAACTGATGATAAAATTACTTCACTTTTTTTAAAATCACAAAAAGAACAAGTAGCATCTAAATATATAACTATTGTAGACATAGATGCAAAGAGTATAGAAAAGCTTGGACAGTGGCCATTTCCAAGAAATCTCATCTCAGATGCTATTTTAAATTTAACTAATTCAGGCGCTGGAATTATTGGTTTTGATATTGTTTTCTCTAATCCCGACAGACTTAGTCCACACAAAATGGCACAGCATCTAAAGATAGAGGGGAACTTTACAAACAATGATATACTACTTGCATCTACACTTCAAAAGACTCCAACAATACTTGGATACTTTTTTGACATGTCAAATCCAAATGAACAATCAGCACCAAAACTTCTTGCAAACATAGATATACGGGGTTCAAAGAACTTAGACTATTTTAATCAAGCAAAAGGTGTAGTTGGCAATATTAAAGAACTTAAAGAGTCTGCCTATTCTAGTGGTTATTTTAATCTAACAAACATCACAAGTGGCGTTGTAGACAGTGCTCCGATTCTCATTGACTTTGAAGGTGAACTTTATCCCTCTCTTGCACTAGAAATGATACGAATAGCCTCATCACAAAAGAGTATTGAAGTTTTAAATTCAGATTTGGGAGTAGAAGGAGTTAAACTAGGAAACCTAAACATACTTACAAACAAACGTGCTGAGATAAAACTCAATTTTCGTGGAAAAGGTTTCAGTTATAAATATATATCTTTCTATGACGTACTTACAAATAACTTTGACGAGAGTGATGTAAATGGTAACTTTATCTTAATAGGTACAAGTGATATTGGCTTAAATGATATGGTCACAACTTTATATGACCCGGCAATACCAGGGGTTGAAGTTCATGCTACTACAATCGACAACATTTTAAATGGTGACTTTTTCTATACACCAATAAACAGTTATACTTATGGTATTTTTCTTATCTTCTTTTCTAGCATCGTAGTTGGTTTAATACTCTATTATTTACCTGCTAGTTTTAGTTTAGTTGTTTTCTTATTTTCTTTTCTTTTACTGATGTTTATGAATTATTATCTCATATTTACAAAACACATCATCTTAGGTTTTAGTGCACCACTTATAACTCTATTTTTAACAACAGGTTTTTTCGCACTACTTTCCTACTATTTTGAAAATATTCAACGTAAGAAAATATTTTCGAAATTAAGTTCTAAAGTCTCTAAAAGCGTTGCACAGGAAATTTTAAAGTACGATGAAAACATCTTACAGGTTGAGAAAAAAGAAGTAACCGTTCTCTTTAGTGATATTCGAGGTTTCACAACTCTAAGCGAAGATATAAAAGACCCAATCAAACTAATCGAAATATTAAATAGATATATGTCACCAATGGTTGAATCAATTACTGAGTTTAATGGAACTGTAGATAAGTTCATTGGAGATGCAATTATGGCTTACTTTAATGCACCATTACCATTAGAAAATCACGCAGATATGGCTTTAAAATCAGCATTGAGACAACTAGAAAGACTAGATGTATTAAATATAGAACTTAAAAAAGAGTTTGGAATTGAGCTCAAAATTGGCATTGGAATAAATAGTGGAGATGCTATTGTTGGGGAGATGGGAAGTAGTGGAAGAAGTGACTACACCCTTATTGGAGATACAGTAAATGTGGCTTCAAGAGTTGAAGATCTTACAAAAGTATATAAATGCAAACTTATTATTACCGAGCAGACCAAAGATTTACTCCAAGACACTTATAATATTAAAAAGTTAGATGTTCTTAGAGTAAAAGGTAAAAAAGAAGAGACTACTATTTATGAAGTAATCTCTTAACTTTTCGTATTTACCATCCACATAGAAAAGACATCTAAATAATCCCAAAATGACTGAATATATTCTTCACTTATTCCCTCATTAGGGAGAGCTTCTAAAAGCCCTTGATAAAGTCCCAACCAACTCTTTCGTCCAGACTCATCGATACGAAAAGGAGCATGTCTACCAACCATTCTTGGCTCACCTCTACTTTCTTCAAAGTATCTAGGTCCTCCTGAAATTTGAATAAGAAAATCAAAAGCATGTTTCTTAGCGTCATCAAAATCTTCTTCATCAAAAATTGGAAATAAAAATGATATATCACTATCTTTTATTAATTCATAGTGATCATACACTAATTTTTTGAATCTTTCTTCACCAACTTCATGCAAAAAACCAGGATGTGGTTTTGTAACAGGTGGTCTCACTCCAATTTGTCCATCACTAATCATTAACTTCATGCTAAACCTTTAAAATTTGTTAAATTATACAAAAATGTTTATTAAGAAAGATAAAGGATAATAGAGTCTAATTTTTATTTACTATTAAAATAAGAATATTCTTATATGTCTGTACATAAAATATATGAGAAGAATTTATAAAGCGATTTTAAAGATTAGACATGTATAATACAGATATATAAATTATTTAAAAGGAAATATAAATGGGAAAATATATAGAATTAACTGGTGCAGATTTTGAAGCAACTCTAAGTGAAGGTGTATCTTTAGTAGACTTTTGGGCACCATGGTGTGGACCTTGTCGTATGATTGCTCCAGTAATTGAAGAATTAGCTGCTGAATTTGAAGGTAAGGCTAAAATCTGTAAAGTAAATACTGATGAAGAGCAAGATATTGCTGTTAAATTTGGTATCCGTTCTATTCCTACTATCATGTTCTTCAAAGATGGTGAAATGGTAGACCAAGTTGTTGGAGCACAATCAAAACAAGCTCTAGCTGAAAAAATAGACGCTTTATTAGCATAATTATACTCGGAGTTATGTAGTGGCCAAGAGAGGAGGCAAAAGTCTCTTTTCTCTCTCTACACTTCTTGCTTCATTCTTTGGTGCGGCTATGATAGCTGCCGCCTTTGCTTACTTCAACTACAAATTTTCAGAATATAAATTTATTGATTTTAAAGAATGGGTTTTTTACGAAAAGACTTCTTTATTTACACCTACTTCAGATAAATATATTGTAGTCTTTTACAGTTCTAAAGAACAAGACACTATGGATCTACTCTCAAAAACAAATCTTAAGCTTCCAATACTAGCTATTGACTACTATAACAATGTTAGACAAAACAGTACTGGGACTACATTTCTAAGGAGTGGAACCAAAACTTCACTCAACTTTATTCAGAGGTTTAATATCTATGAATCCCCATCTATCTTTTTTATAAAGAAATCAAAAGATAGTCTTTATAAACAAGATAGTATGATACGAAAATTAGATAATTTAGAAGAATTAGCTTCCCAAGTAGAAGCCTTATAAACTTTGGCTCTAAAGAGCCTAACTTTAGTGCCTTAGCGGCTAGCGCAGACACTTGGGACAAGTTCCAAGTGTCGTTATAAATAGATGAAGGTTTTCCTTCATTATACGAAGTGAAATTAAGGAATATATAAAATGTCAGATATTTTAGATTGTGCAATCATTGGTGGTGGACCAGCTGGTCTTACTGCTGGACTTTACACAACTCGTGGTGGCTTAGAAAATGTAAAAATGTATGAAAAAGGTATGCCTGGTGGTCAGATTACTCTAAGTTCTGAGATAGAAAACTATCCTGGGGCAACTGGAGAAATAACAGGTATGGAACTTATGGAACCATGGCTTGAACAGTGTCAAAGGTTTGGTCTAAAACATGACATGGTAGAAATAACTAGAGTAAGTAAAGATGGTGATACTTTTAAAATACATAAACGTGATGGAACTATCTCCCAAGCACATAGTGTTATTATTTGTACAGGCTCATCTCCACGTCGTGCAGGCTTTACAGGAGAAGATGAGTTTTTTGGTAAAGGAGTAAGTACTTGTGCTACTTGTGATGGTTTTTTCTATAAAGGAAAAGAAGTTGCTGTTGTTGGTGGTGGGGACACTGCTCTAGAAGAAGCTCTTTACTTAGCAAAAATATGTTCTAAAGTTTATCTTATACATAGAAGAGATGAATTTCGTTCATCTCCAAATACTGTTGCGAGACTAAAAAGAACTGAAAATATAGAACTTGTTCTAAACTCAGTTCCAGAAGAAGTTTATGGAGACAAAATGGGTGTAACTGGCATCCGTGTAAAAAACAACAATGGTGAACTACGTAATATTGAAGTTCCAGGTGTATTTACTTTTGTTGGAAATGACGTAAATAACCAAACTCTTATCCAAGAAGATGGAAGTTTTTTATGTGATATGAATTCAAAAGGAGAAGTTATAGTTGACATCAGCATGAAAACATCAGTAGCAGGTTTATATGCTACTGGTGACATGCGTATTGCTGCTCCTAAACAAGTTGTAAGTGCAGCTGGTGATGGTGCAGTTGCAGCACTTCAAGTTATCTCATATGTGGACGAGTTACTAAACTAACCATATTCTAATGTTAAATGTTGCTTTAAAAAGCATCATTTAACCCTTCTTAAAAACAATTTCCTAATAATTTTACGAGTATTTAGTTTACATAATTAATCAAAATCCTATCTAATATTTGGTATTATAAATAAAACAATTTTCTAAGGCTATGTGATGATAAAAGTTGGTGTATTTGGTGCAAACGGTAGAGTTGGACAGCTTATTATAAATGATTTAAAGGTGACTGAAGATATTAGTTTAAGTTCGGTATTTGTCAGAAATAAACTAAATTTTTCTATAGATCCATCTATATTAGTAAGCACGGATTTAAAGACGTTTTTAAATGCTTGTGACATAGTAATAGACTTCTCACTTCCTGAAGCTTGTGAAGCTCTCTTAGAAGCAGCCATAAAAACTCCAAAACCTCTTGTAATAGGTACAACTGGATTAAGTGTTCACCAACTAAATCTTCTAAAACAAGCTAGTGAAAACATGCCTGTACTTTATGCTACAAACATGTCTTTAGGTGTGGCACTTTTAAATAAACTTGTATATCAAGCTTCTGCTGCACTCGAGGGTTTTGACATAGAAATAGTTGAGATGCATCACAAGCATAAAAAAGATGCACCAAGTGGTACTGCTCTTACTTTAGCTGAGTCAGCAGCTACAGCTCGTGGTCTTGATTTAGATAAAGTTCGTGTAAGCGGAAGAGATGGAAATATAGGAGAGAGAAATAAAGATGAAATAGCCGTTATGGCTCTTCGCGGTGGAGACATTGTGGGTCGTCATACTGTAGGTTTCTACAATGATGGTGAATTTATAGAACTAAATCACACTGCAACATCAAGAAATACATTCTCTAAAGGTGCGATTAGAGCTGGAGCATGGCTAGCAGACAAAGAAGCAGGTTTATATTCTATAAGTGATTGTCTAGAATTGTAAACGTTATAAAACATTTAGGACAAATTCAGTATAATTCGCGAAATAGACGAGATGCAATAAGTTGTATCATTAATTGCCAAACAAGGAATAAAATTGCGAGAAGATGTTAATGAAAAATGTGCTGTAGTAGGAATTTTTGGACATGAAGAAGCTTCTAAACTAGCTTACTTTTCACTACATGCACTTCAGCATCGTGGACAAGAAGCAGCTGGAATCAGTTCATCTGATGGTGATAAACTTCGTACTATAAAAAAACGTGGTTTAGTTATGCGTGTCTTTGATGAAGCAAAACTAAAAACTTTAAGTGGTTCTAGTGCTATCGGTCACACTCGTTACTCAACTGCTGGGGATGATTCAATCCTAGATGCTCAACCAGTTTTTGCTAGATATGACCTTGGTGAACTTGCTATTGCTCATAATGGAAACCTTACAAATGCTGATGAAGTAAGAAAAAAATTAATTGAAAAAGGTGCAATTTTTCAAACATATATGGATACAGAAAACCTTATTCATCTTATAGCAAAGAGTGAAGAAAAACAACTTACTCCAAGAATCATAGATGCAGTAAAAAAGATAGAAGGTGCATTTTCTTTAGTTTTTCTAAGTAGAACAAAAATGTTTGCTATGCGTGACCGTTTTGGTTTTCGCCCTCTTAGTCTAGGAAAGTTACCCAACGGTGGCTACATCGTTGCATCTGAGACATGTGCTTTTGACCTTGTTGGTGCTGAATTTGTTAGGGATGTACGTCCTGGTGAGCTTTTGATATTTAAAGATGGAAGAGTACCTAAAAGTATACAAATTTTTGAACCAACTCCAAAACACTGTATATTTGAGTATGTTTATTTTGCTCGTCCTGACTCGAAAGTTTTTGGTCAGTCTGTTTATCAGACTAGAAAAAACATGGGTAAAGAACTTGCACATATCAAACCTGTTGAAGCAGATATGGTTATCCCTGTACCAGATGGTGGTGTTCCAGCGGCTATTGGCTACGCTCAAGAAAGTGGTATCCCTTATGAAATGGGAATTATGAGAAATCATTACATCGGTCGTACATTTATTGAACCTACTCAAGAGATGCGTGACTTAAAAGTAAAAATGAAACTCTCTCCTATGACAGATATAATTAAAGGTAAAAAATTAATTGTTATTGATGATTCTATAGTTCGTGGAACAACTTCAAGAAGAATTATTAGAATGTTAAAAGAAGCAGGAGCAAGTGAAGTGCATATGCGTGTTTCATCTCCTCCAACAACTGATCCATGTTTTTACGGGGTAGACACACCTGATAAAGAAAACTTAATTGCTTCAAATATGTCAATAGATGAAATCTGCGAATACATAGAAGCTGATTCTTTAGCTTATTTAGATGAAGTATCACTACTTAGAAGTGTAAATACTGAAGAAGACAACTACTGTACAGCTTGTTTTACAGGTAAGTATATAGTTTAGTAAAAAAGCATACTTTTTTACTCTTGTCCAATTAGAACAAAGCTTTAGTAAGAGGAATTTTTCTAGGATTTTGTCGTAGAAAAAGGAGATTTTCAATTGCAACAAATATATACTTTTGGTAATTACTTAAAATCTAAGTATGCCTGTAAAGTTTACAAAGTCGGTATCAACATATCTGGCTTTACTTGTCCTAACATAGATGGTACAGTTGCAAGAGGTGGCTGTACATTTTGTCAGAATGATTCTTTTAGCGCTAGTACAGGTGAAGCTCAAGCCCTAAAAGGCTTTCACCTTAACTTAGATTCAAAATCAAACCCAAATCTTCATAAACAATTAGAACAACTAGAGATGCAGTTTAATGCTATTAGCAAAAGACAAGTGAGCGAATATGGTGCAAACAAATTCATAGTTTACTTTCAATCATTCACAAATACTTATGCCCCATTTGAAACACTTAAAGCTCTCTATGACAAAGCTCTTTCTTTTGAGAATGTAATAGGTCTGAGTATCGGGACTCGTTCAGATAGCATTACTGATGAGACTCTGGACTACTTAGCCGAATTAAACAAAGACAAAGAGATATGGATAGAGTTTGGAATCCAATCAGTGTATGATGAGACACTAGATAAAATAAACCGCGGTCACAACAGCGATAATGTTAAAGAATGGATTTTAAAGTCAAAAGAAAAAGGTCTTTATGTTTGTGGTCACTTGATTTTTGGTCTTCCTGGAGAAAATCAGGAGATGATGCTAGAAACTTCAAAACAAGCATATACATGGGGCATAGATTCTGTAAAATATCATCCACTTTATGTAGTTAAGAAAACAGCTCTTGCAAATGATTTTATTCAGGGGAAATTCACCCCTATAAGTGAAGATGAGTATCTTGATGTATTAGTAAAGTCAATTATAATGAAACCTGAGAATATCTCAGTTCAGAGGGTGACAGCGGGAATCGATGATGATTCACTTCTTAGCCCAACTTGGTGTAGAGATAAAAATATGCAAATCAAGAATATAAATAAAGCCCTAAAACCATTAGGACTTAAGTACTAACAAGTAATTGTTTAATGTCCTGTAACACTTACAAACTGTGCAACACTTCTGAAATATGGTGGCCAAGAGAAATTCACTCTAAAAGCTTTAGCTTCTCCAGGTTTTAGTTTTTTTGCTACTACAAACTCTTTTACAATGGTTTGAGGTTTATATAAAATATCTGCTCCACCTTTAAAAAAGTCTAAGAACCCACTTGGTTTATAGAAATTACCACCTTTTACATTTCCTGTTGCACTACCTTTATTTACAAGCTTAATCTCCACTTTTACTGTTCCAATCGCATGATTACCTTCATTTTTTACTATACCAGTATAAATAATCTTCTCAATTGATAATAATCTTTTACTATCTAGTTTATATATCTTGACTTTTTTTGTATACTTATCAACTACAATTACTGAAAATCCAGCAATAAGAATACTAATCAGAGCTATTGATATCAACATAGGAGAAACAAGTTTTTTATTTTTTTGCTTAAAAGTAAAAAACACACTAGTTACAGAAAAAATAAGAATAATGCCTATTATGATGTAGTGCCAATAATTAAAAAGTGTTGTCATTTACATTTCGCTCCAATAGTGATATTGTAATCTTTTGCGTAGTTAAAAGGTTCAATTATTATTTTAAATTCTCTTGTTTGGCCAACAGAAATGTCGGTTTCTAAAATTGACATTCTTGAGAATGATTTAAATGAATACAAATAGTTTCTCAACTTATTTTTACTAACTTTAATAGCTTTAGCCGTTATTTTACAATCTTTAAAAAAACGTGTTGACTCATTAGTAAGTTTGCCTTTTACAACAACTGCCTGAGTAAAACTAAGCTTCTTTTGACTAAGTAGTTGGGTTGAATTTTTAAACAAGATTTCGTGCATTTTTGCGTAGCCCAAGGTTGGACCGAGAAGTAATACAGAAAATGAGATAAGAATAAGAAACACAGCAAGGACTATTTTTCTTCTAAGTGCTATACCTAAAACTATAAAGATAACAAAAAGGACAAAAACACTGCCAAATAAAACATAATCATAAGGAATTAGTTCATTTATAAAGGCAGTGATTTTTGATTTCATTTATCTACTTATTTCTTGAATTTTTCTCTGTTATACCACTCATGTTAAATCTTCGAGCAAGCTCTTGTTTGATACGATCTGGTGAAATATTTTTAACAGCAAGTGCAACAAGCATGTGATACGTCAAATCTGCTGCCTCATATATCATTTCTGATTCATCATTATCTTTGTAAGCAAAACAAAATTCACCAGCTTCTTCTACAACCTTTTTTAAGATTGTATTATCACCTTTGCTCATAAGTTTAGCTGTCCACGAAGATTCTGGGTCTGCGTTCTTACGCTCTTGTATTGTATGATAAAGAGTATCAATAACTCCATATAGAGCTTGGGAACTTACTTCAACTTCAGAGTTAACCTCTCCACTTTCAAGTTCTGTAAAAAAACATGAACGACGTCCCGTATGACATGCCACACCTTCTTGAGTAACTTTTATAAGAAGAGTGTCATTATCACAATCAATGTTAAAAGAATGAATTTTTTGGATATGACCACTGCTTTCACCTTTTTTCCAGATGCGTTGTTTGCTTCTGGAAAAATAGTGGGCTATCTTTGTAGAAAGGGAAAGTTCTAATGCTTCTATATTCATATAAGCCATCATAAGAACTTCGTTATTTGCATTGTCTTGTACTATTACTGGCAGAAGATCACTCTTTTGCCAGTCTACTCTGTTTAATGTTTCTTGCATTATCTCTCTTAGTTGGCTGTAGTTCTTTTCTGAATATCTTTAGTGTCAACCCAAATATTTGGAGTTGAACCACCAGGTGTTAAGAATATTTTAGCATCTTTATTTTCTCTAAGTGCTTCATTGAACTTACCTTGAATTTTTAATTGCTCTAATTGTAAAAGTCTTGGTGTTAGTGATTCAGCAATAATCTTATTTGCTTTTGCATTTGCAGCAGCTTCAATTGTTATTGCATCTGCTATACCTTGAGACTCAATTCTTTTCTTTTGAGCAATACCCTGTGCTTCTGCAGCAAGCTTAAGTGCCTCTTGTTTTACACGTTGCACATCTTGTTCTGCTTTTTGAACTTCTTGTTTAGCAATTTGAACGCGCTCTATTTGTTCTTTAACTTTTCCAGGAAGAATAATATCACGAAGTTGTACTGACTGTAAAATAGCTGGAGAATTTTCTTGTTCCATTACACTTTGACGTATTCCAGCTTCTATCTCTGTGCCTAAATTATTCCTCATTTGAGTAAGAGATTCAGCATCATACTTACCAATTACATTACGAACAACATCACGAACAACAGGGTTAATTATTTTATCTTCCCAAGAGAAGCCCCAGTTTGATATTGTCTGTGCTGCAAACTGTGAGTTTAGTCTATACTGTACAGTTAACTCGATAGAAACAGGAAGTGAACGCTTATCAAGCACAGTAATTGCAGGCTTAGAAACTATTCCTGATGTGTTAGAGTTTGTCTCTATACGTGATGCATAATTTATAATACGAATTTTCGTATCAACAACATAAACTTTTTGAATAACTGGAACGATAAAGTGCAGACCTGGTAAAAGAGCTTGATCTTGATACTTACCATTTGTACTTAAAATACCACGTTCACCTTCTTGAATAATAGTAAAAGGCTTAGCTAAAACTAGAAGAACTAATATAGCCACAATAAAGTACACTATTCCTGCTTTACCACCACCAAAATTCATATCAAGCTTTGGCATCTGTGGACCACCGCCACCGTTACCACCACCAGAACCACCTGTAGATTTCTTTCCAAATCCACCACTTTCACTTTTTTTCTTGTTGAAATAGTCATTCATATCTGATGCCATTAAAATTCCTTTGTTTTTGTTGTTCATTTTTATACTACGTATGTTAAATAATGCTCATATTTCGGATTACGCCCAAATACAACATCAAAATAAGCACTTTGAATTTTTTCAGTTATTTCTCCGCGAGTACCATTTCCAATCTCTCTTGCATCTACTAAACGAACAGGAGTGATTTCAGCAGCTGTACCTGTTAAGAAAGCTTCATCAGCAACATAAACTTCTTCTCTTGTTATTCTACGACGAACAACTTCATAACCTAAGTCTTGAGCTATTTCTATAACAGTTTTTTGAGTAATAGATTCTAACGCATTGTCGCTTGGTGGAGTTATAACTTTATCGTTTTTTATCATAAAGAAACTCGCACCAGATGCTTCAGCCACATAACCTTGGTCATCAAGTAAAAGTGCTTCATCATAGCCACAGTCAACAGCTTCATATTTAGCCATTTGAGAGTTTAAATAATTTGCAGTAGCTTTAGCCTTGCCCATGTTTGATGTATTTGCAGGTCTTGTCATAGAAGCTATTTTAAGCTTTATCCCTTTTTTTAGACCTTCATCACCTAAATAAGCACCCCATTCCCAAGCAGCAACGGCAGTTTCTACTGGACAATCTTTATGATAAAGGCCCATAACTCCATAACCTAAAAAAGCAAAAGGACGAAGATATACACTATCGCCAGTAAAGTCATTTTTTTTGATTAAATCGATTTGTACTTGATTCATCTCTTCTACTGTATAAGGGATGTTAAGAAGAGTCATCTTTGCAGACTCTTTAAGTCTTGTTGTGTGGTCATTTAAACGAAAGATAGCATAACCTTTTTGGGTTTTGTATACTTTTGTCCCTTCAATAACACCATTTCCATAATGAATTGTATGTGTAAGAACATGCACTTTTGCATCATCCCAAGCTACAAATTTTCCATTCATCCAAATATATTTGGCTGCGTTCATTTTTTCTCCAATTAGTATCACTTTTTAAATTGTTGTTATTCTATCCAAAATGCTATTTATTATCTATTAATAGCCAAACTAGAAGTGGCTTTAAGTAAGTTTACATATAATTTAAATTATTAATATCTACTAATCAACAAGGAATATTTTGTCAGCTATGGGAAAATCAATAAGTTCGAATGAGGAGGCCCAGGAATTAGCTTCTCAAAACACATCAGTTACTTATGAGTATGCAAGATATGAAGACATAGATAAAGATATGCTTCAAAAAGATTTAGAAGATATAAAAGCCAATCTTGGTCCAGTAGGTCAAAAAGATTATATGCATCTACTAAAATTACAGAGATGGGGAAGAGCTTCTACGCTCTCAGGTTTCTTCTTAATCTACGTAGCCACTGCCCTTGAACTTTCTATAAACTTAAGTGCTTTTATTTTTTGGATACTGGCAATACTTGCAGCTATTCTAATCGGGGTTGGCAATGTATCTAGATGGTCAAACGTTGCTCATCCAATCTTACACGGCGCTTACGACAAAGTTCCAAATATTCCAAAACAATATACTAAGTCAGGATTTGCAGTTGGTAAACGTAGGTATATTGACTGGTTAGACTGGATTAAGCCTGAGGCTTGGAAATATGAACATAACATTATGCATCATTATCATCTTGGTGAGAATGAAGACCCAGATAATGTTGAGAGAAATCTTCAATGGCTCATTCAATCTAAAACTCCAATGTTCTTAAGATATGCAATAGTATATGCCTTTGCTGCTGTTTGGAAACCATTTTACTATGCTCCAAATACATTGAAAATCTTAGAGAACAAAGAACGTAGGAAGGAAGGACTTCCAGAGATTACAAATTATCAAATTTCTCCATTAACTGAAAATGGGCTTGAATTATGGAAAAAATATTATCTTCCATATGCTCTTGTAAAATTCGGTTTACTTCCACTTTTATTTTTACCCCTTGGAACAAGTGCAGTTTTTAGTGCGTTCATAATTCTTCTAATGTCTGAAGTATATGCAAATCTTCACTCATTTCTAGTTATTGTACCAAACCATTCAGCTGAAGATATTTACCAGTTTAGCGAACCACATAAGTCTCAGGGTGAATTTTATCTAAGACAGATTATGGGTAGTGTAAACTATAATACTGGCTCTGATTTTGTTGATTTTTTACATGGTTTTTTAAACTATCAGGTAGAGCACCATCTTTTCCCAAATACACCTCAAAGTTATCAGCAAAAAATGCAACCACTTGTAAAAGAAGTCTGCAAAAAGCACAATATAGAGTATAGACAAGAAAGTGTCTTCAAAAGAATTAGAATGAGTATTGAGCTAATGGTTGGCAAAACTAAGCTACTTCGAGTAGATGGAATTTAATCTTTTACAAAAAATTTATAAGTATCTTTACCGCTTGATTTAGCTTTATACATTGCGATATCTGCATAGTGAATTAACACTTCACTATCCTTAGAGTCATCTGGAGATAAAGATATACCAATACTAGAAGTAACATAATATTTGTCTTCATCTATAATTATTTGTTTTCTTAATGCATCTAGTATTTTTTGTGCAACTTTTACTGCTTCCTCCCTATCATGAATATGTTCAAGCAATACAGTAAATTCATCTCCACCAAACCTAGCTACAGTATCACCTCTTCTAGTAAGTCTTTTTAATCTATGAGAAACTTCTATTAGAACTTTATCCCCAATTGAATGTCCATTTTCATCGTTTATAATCTTAAAATGATCCAAATCAATAAATAAAATAGCATGAACATCAGTCTTTGTTTTTCTTTGTTTTAAAAGTTGAGTTAATCTATCTACAAATAAGGATCTATTGGCAAGACCAGTTAATGAATCATGACTAGCATGTATTTTAAGTTCTTCTTCATGCTTTTTTCTTTCATTTATATCGTGGGCTATTCCTAAAATCCCAATGATATTATTTTCATCATCATACATAGGGACTCTAGTAGCTTCAAACATGACTTTTTGTGAGCCATCTCCAGAAACTAAATACTCTTCATTTCTTCTTGGAGCATTTGTTTCTAAAGTCTTTAAATCATGTTTAAGAATAAAGTTTGCAAGGTCAGGATCTACAAAATCAGAAGTTAGAGAGCCTATGATATCTGCTTCTTTTATCCCAAAAAATTGCTCAAACTTAGAGTTACAATATAGGTAAAATCCATTAATGTCTTTTAGCCAAATGAGGTCTGGAATAACATCAAAAATAGTTCGTAAAAGATGTTTTTGCATACTTAACTCTTTTTGTAGATGCTTTACTTCTTTTAAATCTATATCTATACAATACATTTCTTGATTACTTGAATCTACTTGTATCATTACGTGCTGAGAATACACATTAACATCATTTGAATATTTATCTTTTAAAGTTATTTCACCTGATGGGATAGCTATACCTTTATGTATCCAATTCTCTATACCTTCATAAATTATATCAACAATAGGTTCAGGAATTATTAGCTCTTCTAGTTTTTTACCTTTAGCTTCTTTGGCACTATAAAAGTATAAATTTTCACTAGCTTTATTCCAATAGACAACTTCATGATTTTCATTATATCCCTGTACGGATATTAGTTCTGACTTCTCCATAATATGTTGAAAGACTTCTTTTTGACGTTCAACTAATTGTTCTATCTCACTATAAAATACTATTAAGTTTTCATTTGCTAATTTTTGTATATTATTTTGGCGCCAACCGCTAACACGCTTATCTTCATAAAATGTTGTTGCGTATACTTCACTTTTACCACTTTCATGAACTCTCAATAAAACTTCAAAGAGACCAAACTCTTTAACTTTAGGAAAAACTTCTGTGAGTTTTTTTCCTATAACCTTATCAGAACTTATCTTTTCAGTTATTTGAGCTGCCTTATTAAAAGCCACAAATATAAAATCGTCACCAACTTTTTTATATATCGCGACATTGCTAGGAATTAAATCAATATCCAAATCAAAAGACATAAACACTCCTTAAAAACAAATAAGTAATTTACGAGTAAATGCATGTTAACACATGTTAATGTATGTTAACGTACATAATATAAGATATTCTTTAAATTTATTGATTTAGATATAGAAGAGAAGCGTAGAGCCCATGTTATCTGGGCACTACAGAGGATAAGAAGAAGAGTTAATTAAGTTAGGTTTAGAATTTAACTTCAGCAGTTAGCATGTAAGCTACACTGTTGTATTTTTCTCTATCACTACCTTTTTCATTGTCAGTTATTATAGCGTTTGCTACCCATTGAACATTATGGCTTTGATCCCAAGCTGCACCAATGATATATGCATTATCAGCTTTTTCTGTTGAACTTACAAGTTTCTTATCTGTCCAACTATCATAACGAACAAGTGCTCTATACTCTTTATCTTCACCTAAACGATACTCACCATTTATACTATAACCTGAACCAGCTTGAGCTGATACATATGTAGACTCATCTGCTGTATCTAGAGATGTAACATACTGAGCAGATACTAAAAATTTCGGTTGGTTATATACAGTATGTAATCCCACGAATACTAAATCATCATAGTTACCTGTTATACCATCACCACTATCTTTATGATTTGGATTGTATTGACCAAAGAAAGAAGCGTCAAAATAAGTCTTAGAAGTTTGCTTATCTTTACCTTTCACACCAAGAAGATGAGCAGTTGCTCTCCACTCCAAACTCATAGCTGTTTGAGCTGAACCAGTTTCATCATCATTAAAATCTGAGTGATAACCCTCCCCGTTAAATAGACCAATTTCACTATCAAAGTATTTAGTTTTTGTTTTAAAGTTAACACCAAAGTCAGCTGAATTACTTAAATCTCCACCATTTTTAGCTTCGATTAAGACTTTTGATATATTACGATATAACCAAGCATTATGCTCTTCATAATCATGCCATGGACGGTGAGCTAAACCTATTTCAACACCAGTAAGGGGTAATATGTTATTCAAGTAAAGGTACGCATATTTAGCACGAACTACCATATCGCTTTCACTATTTTGGTGCATATCAAATGTAACACGATAGTAAGATTTAGGGTCATCTAAAAGATATGCTTTAAGTTGAAAATAAGCACGTCTTAGTTCAAAGTTTGAGTCATCAGATTCATAGCTAACTGTTGAACTGTCTTTTTTATAGTCATTATATGTATAACCAATGTATGTAGTACCACTAAATTTTAATTTATCAGCTTTAGAAAAAACTGGAGTCTCTTTGCTAATTACTTCAGTACGACCTTCTCCAGGCTTAGTAAAAACTTGACCACTATCGTCTGTGTATAGTTTAAGATTTCCAGCAGATGCTGAAAGAGTGCCTAATGTTAATGCAGCTAAAGCTGATAAAACTATTTTATTCATTGTGTTGATTCCTTTTTTTTTGTTGAAGAATTATAAAACTATTTGGTTACATTAAGATTACATTCTAGAAGTATACAAATATTTTAATTTGTATAATAAAAGTTGTTTTTTGTTGGAAATATAAGTTGAAAATTTTAGAAGTGGTTCTTACATTGTCTCGATGCAAGAACCATTTAGGAGAATGAAAAAACTATAACGTTTGCTAAAGCAAGTGCCTTAGACTTTAATGGCCGCAGTGGCCATAATTAGATAAGAAGTCTCTCTAAAGACTACTTAATATTAGTTGCCCAATACTCTCTAATCATTTTTTTAGTAGCTTCTGGAAGTGGTATATAACCTAACTTTTTAGCTGAAGCGTCCCCTGTTTTAAAAGCATAGTCATAAAACTCTATAATTTTTTTGTTCATTCCAGGCTTTTCAATTGGTAGTAAAATAAATGTAGCCGCAACAATCGGGTAAGAAGTGTCACCAGGTTGTAAAGCTAACATAGCGTAGAAATGATCTTTTTTAGTCCAGCTGGCATACTTTGCAGCAGCTTTAAAGTTATCTTCGTTTGCAACAACCCATTTACCATTTGCAGTTTTAAGAACAGCTGCACTTAAGTTGTTTTTCTCTTTGTAAGCATTTTCAATATAACCAATAGAGTATGGAGTTTGTTTAACTAAGTTAGCAACACCTTCATTACCTTTTCCGCCTATACCAACAGCCCAGTCAACTGCTTTACCTGTACCAAAATTATTTTTCCAGTCATCTGAACTTCCACTTAGGTAGTAAGTAAAATTATAAGTAGTACCTGAACCGTCTGAACGGTGAACAACAATAATTTTTTCATTTGGAAGTTTTACGCCACTGTTGTTAGCAGCAATTTTAGCGTCATTCCATTTTGTAATTTTCCCAGCAAATATATCTGCAACTACATCATTAGAAAGTTTTAAAGTTTCATCAGCGATTCCATCAACGTTAAAAGCTATAACGATTGAACCAATAACTGCAGGAAACTGTAATAGTTTTGATTTTGATAATTTTTTAGAATTAAGAGGTTTGTCAGATGCACCAAAATCTACTACACGTTTAGTAATTTGTTTAATACCACCACCTGAACCGATTGATTGATAGTTAACACGATTAGAAGTATCTTTTTTATAACCATATGCCCAGTCATAATATAAAGGAGCAGGAAAAGATGCACCAGCTCCATTAATTTTATCAGCGGCCATTGATGAACTAAACGAAACAGCTGCGATTAATGCAGCTCCAATAATTTTCTTTAACATTTTCATACCTTTGTTTTTTTAAGATACGAAATTATAAATTTTAAAGATTACAGAGTGATTACAAAACGCAGCGAAGAGAGGATACTTATGTAACCTCTATGTAATTCTTATATTTACTTATTCTTTAAGAGAAAATTTAAACTGTTTTTCCATAGCTATAGCTTCATCTCTACCATAAATAATAATCTCATTATCTACTACTATTTTTTTTGCACTAACTTTATCTGGATAATTAACAAAGTTTAGTATATGCTTTATACAGTTTACTCTCGCTTTCTTTTTGTTGTCACTTTTAACAATAGTCCATGGAGCAACTTTTGTATGCGTTGAACTAAGCATCATAAATTTTGCTAAAGAATACTCATTCCAAAGTTTTTGGGATTCTCTGTCTACCGGTGAGAGCTTATACTGTTTTAAAGGATCTGTTTCTCTTGCTTTAAATCTTTTTGCCTGCTCATCTTTAGAAACAGAAAAGTAAAATTTAAATATTTTTATATCTTCATCTACAATCATCTTCTCAAAAGCGGGAGCATCTTTTAAAAACTTGTGATGTTCTCTTTCTGTGCAAAATCCCATAACCGGTTCAACCATTGATCTGTTGTACCAACTTCTATCAAAAAGAACTATCTCTCCAGCACTCGGTAGATGCTTAACATATCTTTGAAAGTACCACTGTGTACTCTCTTGATCACTTGGCTTTTCCAGTGCTACAACTCTTGCCCCTCTCGGGTTTAGATGCTCAGTAATTCTTTTTATTGTGCCACCTTTGCCAGCTGCATCACGACCTTCAAAAATCATAAGAATTTTAAGACCTTTATCTTTAACATGATTTTGGAATTTTAAAAGCTCCACTTGCAGTGCCGACAATTCTTTTTCATAAGCTAAATTTTCTTCTTTAATCCAAATCTGAACTTTACCATTTTTTATATTTTTTCTTCTATCTTGTTCTTCTTTTCTTCTGTCTTGTTCTCTCTTTCTTTTATCTTTCATTACATTATTTCCTTAGCCTATAAATTTACCAGTACTTGTAACCTGAGAATCCATTATTTCTATCTCTCTTGCTCCTGAAACTACAATTGATGAATTAGGTGTATAGTGTAAATTTTTATCACGTCCTTCATAATCAACTGCATTTAATATAACTTTCATAGATTCTAACCTTGCTAATTGTTTATCTTTTGATCTTATGATTGTCCAAGGAGTATTATGAGAATGAGTCTGCTTTATCATATTATATTTTGTAACTGTAAAGTCATCCCATCTTTCTTGAGCTTGAAGATCTATTTCACTAAGTTTCCACTGTCTTAATGGATCATTTTGACGTCTTTCAAATCTACTCGCTTGCTCGTCTTTTGTAACGCTATAGTATAGTTTCACAAGAATTATGCCTTGACGAACAAGATCATGTTCAAAGCCTTGAACACCACGCATAAAATCAGCGTACTCTTTTTTTGTACAAAAATCAAAAACATGCTCGACCATAGCTCTGTTATACCAACTTCTGTCAAATAGAACTATCTCACCTGCTTTTGGAAAGTGTTGAACATATTTTTGATAAAACCATTGAGTTTTTTGCTCCTCTGTTGGTTTACCAAGGGCTACTATACGGTAGTGCTTTTCATCCATATATCTTGTAACTCTTCTTATGGTTCCACCTTTTCCAGCAGCATCTCGACCTTCAAAAAGAATTATCATTTTTTGATGTGTATCTTCAAGATGTTTTTGTAGTTTAATAAGTTCAGCCTGATAAGGCTTAAGTTTTTGCTCATTTATTCTTTTTCGCTCAGCTTTACTTTTAACTATTTTACTGTTTTTTGATTTTTTATATCCATTTATCAACTCAACAAGTGTAACCTTTTTCCCATCAACTATAAATACGTTTGACTGTTTTTCTGGCATGTGAATCCTTATTTAATAAGTATACTACTACTTATCTTGATAATTTCTTCAATATATTTACATTTTTTATCTGTAATTATATAATTTAATATTTAGTCATAATAGCTTCTATAATGAAGAAGATTAAAGCTGACAAAATAGCGGCGAAAGGAACTGTTATTATCCATGCAGCTACGATTTTCTTAATTTCATTTCTCCTTACATATTTTGTTTTTTCTTTTTTAGTATCGTTTTTTATTGCTTTAGCTTCTAAATACTCTCTTAAAAAACCAACTCCAAAAATACCACCAATCGCTATGTGTGTAGAACTAACAGGAAGTCCAAGCTGTGAAGCGATAATAACAGTTATAGATGCAGACATAGCAACAGAAAATGCTCTTATTTGATCTAACTCTGTAATCTCACTTCCAACTCTTTGTATCAGTTTTGGTCCATATAGAGCAAGACCTATAGCAATACCAATAGCTCCAATACCCATAACCCAAAAAGGTATTGTTGTTTTTATTGATATGCCACCGGTCATTACTGCATCATTTATAGCGGCTAATGGACCAATAGCATTTGCAACATCGTTAGCTCCATGAGCGAAACTAAGTAGTGCAACGGCAAATATTAAAGGAACTGTAAAAAGAGAGTTAACTCCATCTCTTGAATTTTTAATACTATGAGCTTTTTTATTGACCCTACGATTCATAAATATATATATAACTAATGCGATTATTAATCCACAGATTGATGCTACAAAAAATGTAGGTTTTTTTGTATCTGGTATAAAACTAAAGATATCAACTATATTTGGCCAAACTTTTTGAAGACCTTGCAAAATTAAATAAGTAACAAAAGCCCAGGTCATTATAGCTACAAAGATAGGAACCCAAGTTATAGTTGCTTCAACTTTGTCTTCTTTGAAAATCATTGTTTTTTTGATTGCAAAGAGAAAGAGTGCGGCGATAAATCCGCCAAGGACTGGAGAGATTACCCATGAAGATGCTATTTTTAGCATTGTAACCCAATTTACTATATCAAAACCATTAGCTGCAATGCCAGCGCCCATAACGCCACCAACAATAGAGTGGGTTGTAGAGACTGGTGCCTTAATCACTGTTGCGAAATTTAACCATAATGCAGTAGCTAATAAAGAAGCCATCATCGCCCAAATGAATGGATCTGTATCATTACAAAATGTACTTATATCTATAATGCCGTTTTTAATTGTATTTACAACATGACCACCCGCTATTAAAGCACCACTTGCTTCAAAAATAGCCGCAATAACTATTGCCCCACTCATAGTAAGTGCTTTTGAGCCAACTGCTGGTCCAACGTTGTTAGCTACATCATTTGCACCAATATTTACGGCCATATAAGCACCGAACAGTGCTGCTATAGCTAAGAAAATACTATTGGGAAAACTACCTAAGCTCAACACACTGTAGACAAATACTGTTGCCATAAAGAAGAAGCCTAAACAAAATCTTATCAAGTCTTCTCTACCATCTTTAAACATATTATTCATCCTGATAAGCGATTTCACTAATTTAAACTTCAATAAATCATCAGCCAAGTGCAAAAAGTATACTACTACTTTTCTTGATTTTTACTTCAAAGAAGGCAACTATTTTATACAGTATTAAACATAATAATATTAGAAGTAACCTCTATGTAATCAAACTTTTTTATAATTGCGAACTTTTAAAAGGAGATATAAACTTTAATGAATAATATAATAGACAAAATATTTGCTAACTCAACAAAATTTATAGCTATAACTGTACTTTTTTTAGTTGCATGGATTTTTACAGTTTTATTTCAGCATTCTATGGCGTCAATTAACGCTTTAGGTTTTGACTTTATAACTGGCACAAAATGGGCACCAAATTTAGAAAAATTTGGGGCACTTCCTGCTATTTATGGTTCTGTTGTTTCAACATTTTTAGCAATGGTATTAGCAGTTCCACTTGCTATCGGTGTAGCAATCTTTTTAAGTGAACTTGCTCCAGCTAAGCTTAAAACACCAGTCGGTGTATCTATAGAACTTCTTGCGGCTATACCATCAGTTATCTACGGGATGTGGGGACTTTTTTACTTTGTTCCTATTGTTCGTGATGTATTTGGTGGCATTGGTATTAGTATGCTTACTGCAGGAATTGTACTCTCAATTATGATACTTCCTTTTATGGCAGCGGTAACAAGAGATGCTATGAACACAACGCCTGACATACTAAAAGAATCAGCTTACGCTCTTGGCGGAACTAAATGGGATGTTATAAAAGATGTAGTTATTCCCTACGCTAAAGCTGGAGTAATCGGTTCATTTATTTTAGCGCTTGGTCGTGCTATTGGTGAGACTATGGCAGTTACCTTTGTTATGGGTAATGTTCACAAAATTTCTATGGATTTAACAGCACCTGCAACTTCTATACCTGTAACACTTGCAAATGAGTTTACAGAAGCAGATACTGAACTTTATTACTCATCTTTGTTTGAGCTTTCATTACTACTTTTAGTAATAAGTTTTATGATTATCTCCATTGCAAAATTTTACTTCTTACGAAGAAAAAGGACAGCTTAATGACTCACACAAATAAACGAATAATTATAAACGCGATTGTTATGACTTTATCTACTCTTTCTGCTCTTATAGGCATAGGTTTTCTTTTTTGGATTTTAGGAGTTTTAGTCATCAATGGTGTAGATGCACTAAGTATGACTATCTTTACAGAGGAAGGTGCTCCTCCAGGGTACGAAGAGAGTGGTTTAAAACATGCACTAATAGGACAGTTTATGATTGTCGGCGTTGCAACACTTTTTGGTGTTCCACTTGGCATCTTAGCAGGAACTTATCTTAGTGAGTATGGTCAAAAATCAAAACTTGCAGAGACTATTCGTGATATATCAGACATTATGATGTCAGCTCCAAGTATCGTTATTGGTGCTTTTGTATATGCAGTTGTAGTTGCTCCTATGGGTCATTTTAGCGGTTGGGCAGGTTCAATTGCTTTGACAATAATTATGCTTCCTATTATTTTAAGAACTACTGATGATATGCTTCAACTTGTTCCATCTACTCTACGTGAAGCTGCTTTTGCACTTGGTGCTCCAAAATACAAAGTGATTATACAAGTAGTTTACCGTGGAGCAAAAGCAGGAATACTAACAGGTATTTTACTTGGTGTTGCAAGGGTAGCAGGTGAAACTGCTCCACTACTTTTTACATCATTTAATGACAACTTTTTAAATACAGATATGAGTGAGCCTATGGCATCTCTAACTGTGACTATGTACAACTACGCTACTTCACCTTATGAAGATTGGCAAAAACTCGGATGGGCGGCAGCGTTTATCTTAAGTATGTTTATACTAGGTCTAAACATTATCGGACGACTAATAATTATGAAAAAAAGAGGTAAATAATGGCAACTATTGTAGATATAACAGAGAAAAAAGCACTTGAAGTTAAAAACTTTGAGTTCACATATGCATCTGCGGATGAACCTAGTATTAAAAAACTAGATATGCCTATAGCAAAGAACAGTATAACTGCACTTATAGGACCTTCTGGATGCGGCAAGACTACCCTGCTTAGAAGTTTTAATCGTATGCATGACCTTTATCCTGGAAATGAGTATGCAGGAGAAATCCTTTTTAAAAATGAAAATATTTTGAATAAAAATCAGGATTTAATAAATCTTAGAATTCAAATAGGTATGATCTTTCAAAAGCCTACAGCTTTTCCTATGAGTATATTTGATAATGTTGCTTATGGAATGAAGCTTCAGGGAATAAAAAACAAAACTGAACTCAAAGACAGAGTTGAGAAAGCGCTTAGAGATGCTGCAATCTGGAAAGAAGTTAAAGATAGACTAAAGCATGATGCATCTGGGTTATCTGGTGGACAACAACAAAGACTATGCATCGCTCGGGCAGTTGCTGTTGAGCCTGAAGTTTTACTATTTGACGAGCCAACTTCTGCACTCGACCCAATCTCAACCGCAGGAATTGAAGAACTTATAGTTGAGCTAAAAGAGCGTGTATCTATCATAATAGTAACACATAACATGCAACAAGCAGCTCGTGTAAGCGACTACACAGGTTTTATGTACCTTGGTGAACTTATAGAACTTGGACATACAGAAGAACTTTTTGTTACACCTAAAGAGAAGTTAACAGAAGAGTATATTACTGGAAAGTTTGGTTGATACAAAACTACAAACAAATAAATTAATAAAATTAAAGGAAAAAGAGAATATGTCTACAAAATACAACAATAAAATAGAAGAAATAAAAGAGATAATGGCTAATTTACTTACTAATATAGTAGAAGCAAATCTAATATCTTTAGAAGCATATCAAGATAGTGATGATGAAAAGTACAAAGAAGTTCAAAGTAAACTTAGTAATATAACTATTCAAGGTGACATAATTGACAATGAAATTATTAAAACTTTTGCATTATTTGGTCCAGAAGCAACAGAACTTCGTTCTTTAGTGGCTTATTTAAAGATGACAAATGAAATCGTTCGTATTGGTGAGGGTGTGAAAAAGTATGCTAATCGTATGAAAAATCTTTCATCAAGTAAATGTAATTTAGAGCCATTAAACTCTACTATTATTCAACTTCACAAAAGTAGCATTGTTGCACTAAAATACATTTTAGATTGTTTTAAGCAGTATGATAATTGCAATATTGAGGACTTGTATACCAAAGTTATGGTTGAAGAGAGTAAAAATGACGACCTGTTTTCAATACTAGAAAAGGAAATTTTAACTCTAATCATAGATGCCAAAGAACTATCCATAGAGTATGTAAAAGTTCTTGGAACTCTACGTAAACTAGAACGTTCATGTGACAGAAGTGTAAATATTGCCAACCTTATGCTATTTGCTTCTCAAGGTGGAGAAATCCGTCATTACAGCTAAATAATTAAATATGCTATTGGCTTTCTTTTTGTTCATCAATATATTCAGCTATAGCATCTTTAATCGTACTTAATTTATTCGGATTACCTTGTAGATTATTAAAGTGTTTAGATATATCGTTATCCTTTTCTACTTTTAAATCAGCAATTTTTGAGCACACTTGAAGAAAAACTTCATAAGGAACATCATCCCCTCTTTTTAGAAAGTATATAGCTCGTTGTAAAGATACAAAAGGGTTTACGCTAACTCTTGTGAGGTGATTTACTCTAGTATTAATATAGTTTATAAACTCCATTCTCATATCACATTTTAAAATCGTAAAAAGTCTCTTCTTTGTATCGTATTTACACTCAAATGCTATCTTCGTTGAATCAAAGTCAAATCCAGTTACAAGCTCTTTTAAATTGGCCCCTTCAAACCTTTCTCTATATACAAATTGATAAATGTCATTTTTATATTTATACGTATAAGAGTTATTCTCATACTCAAAAAAATCTTGGTTCAGAGCACTGTTTAAAAGGTCCCTATCTTCACTAGTAGAAAAGAACAAATCTAAATCTCTAAATGAATCAGCTTTCAGACAAGAACCTGCAAGAAAAAACTTAATATTTCTCTTTTTTATATTTAAGATTACAAGTCTTTGAAGAAACTCATTTAACTTCATCGCAATATTGTCTAATCGGTAATCTAGAAGGGAAGCTTGCTCATAAGATAACAGCTCTTCGTAGTCTTTCCAAAAATCATAAACCATTCATTCCTCCTGATGTTTTAAAATTATTGAATTATATCTTAAGATTAAGTAACAGGACTAAAAAGTTATAACTTAATGAAACAAACTTCGTAATTGATTAATTATTAATCATATTTATTATCTAGCATAGATTTAAATTCTGATATACTAGTAAAAATTAAATTCAGGAGAAAATGAATGGGAAAATTTGTTAATAATACGGAAGAATTCTTTACTTTTTGTGAAGAAAATGATGTTCAATTTGTAGACTTTAGGTTTACAGATATTAAAGGGGCATGGCACCATATTAGCTATAGAATGAGTGCTGTAAGTGCTGGTCAACTTGAGAATGGCTTACCATTTGATGGTTCATCAATAGAAGCTTGGCAACCAATTAACAAGTCAGACATGTTACTAAAGGTAGATATCGGAACTGCTTTTTTAGATCCATTTACTGCTGATCCAACAATTATTGTAATTTGTGATGTTTATGATATTTACAAAAACCAATCGTATGAAAGATGTCCACGTTCAATCGCTAAAGCTGCACTAAAGCATGCTGAAGAACTAGGTATCGCAGACGCTGCATACTTTGGCCCTGAAAATGAATTTTTTGTATTTGATGATGTTAAGTTCGTTGACAATATCAACGAAGCTGGCTATAAAGTTGATACTGAAGAGGGTGAGTGGAACTCTGGTACTGACTATGCAGATATGTATAACACAGGTCATAGACCAGGGACTAAGGGTGGTTATTTCCCAGTAGCTCCAACTGATTCAGCTGTTGATATGAGAGCTGAAATGATGCAAGTATTAGAGCAAGTTGGTCTTGAAGTTGTACTTGGACACCACGAAGTTGCACAAGGTCAACATGAAATCGGTATTGTTTTCTCTGACATCATCGGTGCTGGTGATAATGTTCAAAAATATAAATATGTTGTTAAAATGATTGCTCACCTTAATGGTAAAACTGCTACATTTATGCCTAAACCACTTTACGGTGACAATGGTAATGGTATGCACGTTCATCAATCACTTTGGAAAGATGGCAAAAACCTTTTTTATGCACCAGGTAACTATGCTAACCTTTCAGAAGTTGCACTTAACTATACAGCTGGTATCTTTAAACATGCTCGTTCAGTTGCTGCGTTTACTAACCCAACAACTAACTCATACAAAAGACTATTGCCAGGTTTTGAAGCTCCAAGTATCTTAACTTACTCTTCTCAAAACCGTTCAGCAGCTTGTCGTATTCCATACGGTGCAGGTGAAATGGCTACTCGTATTGAGATGCGTTTCCCAGATTCTACTGCTTGTCCTTACCTTGCATTTGCTGTAATGATGATGGCTGGTCTTGATGGTATAAAAAATAAAGATATTCCTATTGGTCCAATGGATGAAGATTTATTTGAACTTTCTCTTAGCGAAATTCGTGCAAGAAAAATTCCTCAAATGCCTCACACACTTCGTGGTTCATTAGAAGCACTTATCCGTGATAATGACTTTTTACAGCCTGTATTTACAAAAGAGTTTATAGATGCTTATCAAGAGTATAGATTTGAAAGAGACGTTTTCCCAGATGAGGGTCGTCCAACTGCTTACGAATTTAAAACTACTTACCAGTGCTAATCACACTTTAAAACTTCTTTCCCGCTTATTGCGGGAAAACTATCTTTTTTGATATAATAAATAAAAATTATATTTAATTGGTGAAATATGTCAAATAAAATCACTCAAATTCTACTAAAAGAAATCGTAAACTTATCCGCAAAATCAGACAAAAAACTAGCTGAAAAAATTCAAACTGTACTAAATTATTATGTTAGAGAAGAAGAAGAAAATAAAAAAACCATAAAGCAAAATGAATATTTTTTAAAACAATGGGATAGAAGAAATATTATAGAAAATGAAAGAGCTGCACAAAAAGATAAGATGCTAGAACAACAGTCGAGGCTCGCATCTATGGGTGAGATGATAGATTCAATAGCCCATCAATGGAAACAACCACTTAACTCAATTAGTATGATGAGTGATATGTTAAAAGAAGATTTTAAAAATGGTATAGTTAATGATACATATATAAATGAGCTAGATGACACTTTACACTTACAAATAGACCATATGGTTAATACGCTTAATGAGTTTAGAACTTTCTTTCGTCCTTCAATAAAAAATGAAAAGTTTACTATATTAGATACTATAAATAGCGTACAAATACTTATGAAAGATGAACTTATATCTCAAAATATTTTGTTAGATATAGACATCGATGAGCATATAAAAGTAGTTGGAAATAAAACTGAGTTTAAACATTTATTTATAAACCTAATTAACAACGCCATAGATGCGTTTAATGACAAAAATATAAACCATAGAAATATTAACATTCGATGCTATGAAGAAAATGAAAATATATACATTGAAGTTGAAGATAATGCCGGCGGCATAAAAAATGAAATAATAAAAGAGATGTTCAAAGCAAATGTTACAACAAAAGCTGAGGGTAAAGGTACTGGAATTGGGCTTTATATGAGTGAACAGTTGGTTAAAAAAAACCACGGTACTATAAATGCACATAACACAAAATCAGGCGCCTTTTTTACAATCACTTTACAACAAACCACTATTTAAAAACACCTTCTAATTCTCTAATACAAAATTTGATATAATTCCACTCATAATAGATATATGTAAGAGTGTACTATTAAATTTCAAGTTAAGGATTCGTTATGAATCAATCAATAATGGGCAAATATCGTGCCTACCCACAAATAGATTTGCCAAATAGACAATGGCCAACTAAAACAATTACAAAAGCTCCAAAATGGTGTAGTGTAGATTTACGTGATGGTAATCAAGCACTAATCAATCCTATGGATATAAATAAAAAACTTGAACTTTTCACACTCTTACTAAAACTTGGTTTCAAAGAAATAGAAGTTGGATTTCCATCTGCTTCACAAGTAGAATTCGACTTTTTACGTCGTTTAGTTAAGGACAACTTAATTCCTGATGATGTTACCGTTCAGGTTTTAGTTCAGGCTAGAGAACACTTAATTGAAAGAACTTTTGAAGCACTTGCTGGTGTTAAAAAAGCTACTGTACATATGTATAATTCAACATCTACTGCCCAAAGAAAGATAGTATTTGGAAAAAGTAAAGAAGAGATTATAGCTTTAGCATTAAATGGTGTTGACTTAGTTAAAAAGTATGAAAAAGATTTTGAAGGTGAAGTATTTTTAGAGTATTCACCTGAGAGTTTTACTGGAACTGAGTTAGAATTCGCAGTCGAGATTTCAAATGCTGTAACTGACAGGTGGGGAATTTCACCTACTAGAAAGGTTATTATAAACCTTCCAGCAACTGTAGAAATGGCAACTCCAAATATATATGCAGATCAAATAGAATGGATGGCTAATCATTTAGATAATCGTGAGAATGTAATCATCTCAACACACACACACAACGATAGAGGAACTTCTGTTGCGGCTACTGAATTGGCACTTTTAGCAGGGGCAGATAGAGTTGAGGGAACACTTTTAAGTAATGGAGAAAGAACTGGTAATGTTGATATTATTACTCTTGCGCTAAATATGTTAACTCAAGGTGTTAACCCAGAGTTGGACTTTTCAAATATAGCAGAAGTTTTAGATGTGGTTGAGAGATGTACTGAAATGGCTACACATGCTCGTCACCCTTATGTAGGCGAACTTGTTTATACAGCATTTTCTGGTTCACACCAAGATGCTATAAACAAAGGTCTTGCTTATAGAGAAGACAGTGAAAACAACTTTTGGGAGGTTCCGTACTTACCTATGGATCCCGAAGATGTTGGTAGAACATATGAAAGTATAATCCGCATTAACTCACAATCTGGAAAAGGTGGAGTAGCGTTTATCTTAGAGAAAAACTTTGGCTTTTCTTTACCAAAAGCTATGCATCCGGAGATTGGTAAGATTGTTCAAACTGTAACTGATGAAAAAGGAAGAGAACTAAGTGCAGATGAAATTTTGAAAATTTTCAATGACACTTACTTCAATGTAAAAGAGCATATCTCTTTTGTTGATTTCACTGTTGAATCTGTTAAAAAAGTTTCTACTTGTACTTTAACATATGACTATAAAGGTAAACAAGTAGTAGCTTCTGGACAAGGAAATGGTCCAATAGATGCATGTAAAAATGCATTAATGAAAGACTATGAAAACAAGTTTACTGTCAACTCGTATTCTGAACATTCACGTGGTGAGAATAGCTCTGCTGAAGCTGTTTCATATATTGGTATTCAAACGCCAAACACACTTTCTTGTTTTGGTGTTGGAACTGACCATGATATAGCTACCGCATCTATCAAAGCAATGTTTTGTGCTTTAAATAGAGCCTTCTAAGTAATCAAGATGATTGAAGATAAAAAACTTATTGATGAAATCATCCTTCTCTCAAAGCTCTCTAGCCACAGGCTTAGAGAGCAAACTCACAAACTTATAGACCTTTACAGCGAACAAAAAAAGAAACAAGAAAAAATTGTTAAAAATAACTCAATTTTTTTAAAACAAATCGACAAACGAACTATCGCGATCAATGAGACAAGTACTAAAAAAGACATGATGTTAGAACAGCAGTCAAAGATGGCGGCTATGGGTGAAATGATGGATGCCGTAGCTCACCAATGGAAACAGCCTTTAAACTCTTTGAGCATGATGAATGATATGTTAAAAGATGATTTTAAAAATAACTTAGTTGATGAAGCATATATAGAAGACATAAATCAAACTGCACACACACAGATAGAACATATGGTAAATACTTTAAATGAATTTAGAACTTTTTTCAGACCATCTAAAGACAGCGCAGATTTTTTATTAAAAGATTGTATAAGTAGTGTAGAGATTCTTATGCAAGATGAACTTATGAAAAATACAATTAACCTCAGCATAGATGCAAAAGATGACATTAGCATCTACGGTTTTATAAATGAGTTTAAACATCTCTTCTTAAATCTTCTAAGCAACTCAATAGATGCATTTAACGAAAAAAAAGTACAAACTAGAAATATACAAATCAGAACATATGAAAATAATGAAACAACCGTCATTGAATTTGAAGATAATGCACTTGGTATTGAAAATCATGTAATTGCTCGTATATTCAATCCGCACATAACAACAAAACAAGATTCAAATGGAACAGGGATAGGTCTTTACATGAGTTCTCAAATTGTTCAAAAGCACAATGGGACTATAAATGTAGAAAATACTAAATCAGGTGCACTTTTTAGAATAGTTATCAAAAACTAAAAATTTTCTTATTCATCTATTATTTTTTGATGAAACTCTTTTAGAATATCCAACTTTTTTTTCAAAGTTTTTTTCTTATCTTCATTTTTTTCTGCTTTAATCTTTTTTTTTAAAGAAGTTATTTTTTTCTCAAAAGAGTTACAGAGCTTTTCCTTTTTTGCTTCTCCTATCTTTTCTTCTGATTCGAAAAATTTTTCTGCTTTACTAAATAATTTTTCTATATTCATAATTCACTCCTTAAGTTTTGTATATCAGAATCTTTAATCCAAAGTATAGATGCTGTCTGAATTAAGTTTTTAGATATTTCATATGCGAATGTGCTGTCATTTATTAGCGAAGTTGCCATTTTTGTTTTTATTTCATTTGTTCTGATTAAAGAGTCTATTTTTCCACTCTCTATAAGGTCTAAATTATCAAGATCTTTTTTTAGCATCTCAATACTAGACAAAATATCTAAGTCATCTTCAAGCTTTCTAATTTTGTTAATACTATCTATGGTTTCAGCTATCTCTCTTCTCAAGTAGTTATACTCATTTTTCATAACTTTATTACCACCATGAATGTATACTTTAATATTTTTTTGTATCTCTCTAATACTTTTTATAGATTCAACAATATCCCTACAAGCAACTTTTAACTTATACACTTTGTTCTTTTGTTCTTCGTTCATATTGTCTTGAGCCAATGTTGCATAGTAAATTATTTCACCATAAATCTCTTTTATATGTTTATCATAAAAGATGTTTATATCTGTATTTATATTTTTATCCGAATGTTTTATAACCTCTGACATATCTTTACATCCAAGATATTTGTGTCTATGAAGTGAAAGTGCATGTGAAATTACTTCTACAGCATTATCATACAAGTGCTCAACCTCTTTTTTAATAGCTTCTAATGCTGCTTCAGGAGTATTAATAACAACATTATCAAGATATTTTGCCTTATCAACATCATCTACTTGAACAAATAATGACTCTAAAAATTTAACTAAGTTTGAGGTAAATGGAGCAACTATTAGAACTCCTAAAACATTAAAAAGAGTATGAAATAATGCTAACTGCATAGTATAGTCAGTTGGATTAATTCCAATTATTGCTGAGAGAAAAGTAACTAAGTGTGCTAGTTGATACAAAAATACTATTGCTACAGCAGCAGTTACTATATTAAAGATTAAATGCGCTATCGCAAGTCTCTTCCCATTTGCATTTGAGGTTAAAGCACCTAAAATTGCTGTAACAGTAGTACCTATATTGGCCCCAATTGCAATCTCTAAAGCATTAAAATATTCTATTTGCCCTATTGCCAGAGCAGTAATTACAAGGGCCATTGTCGCAGCACTAGACTGTATGACTATAGTTATCATTGCTCCCAAGAGAACATAGACTAATACCCCTAAATACCCGTCCATTGCATAAGATGCTAAATTGATACCCTTACTCACAACATCAAAGCCATCTTTCATATAAGCTATACCTAAAAATACAAATCCAAGACCAACTAAAATAGTTCCTATACCTTGATATAATTCAGAATTTTTAAAACGAAAAACGACTCCAAAAGTAATCATAGGCAGAGCGAACTGAGCAATATTGACCTTTACCCCAAAAGAGGAGACTATCCAAGCTGTAGTTGTACTTCCTATATTTGAGCCAAATATAATGCCAATAGCCCCGCTAAGAGAGATAAGCTCAGCACTTAAAAATGATATAACAATGATAGTAAGAAGAGAAGAACTTTGAATAATTGAAGTAGCAATAAAACCTGCACCTATAGCTTTAGGTACAGAAGAAGTGGCTTTTTTAAGAATAGTTTGCATAACTCTACCACTAAAGAGTTTGAAACCATCTTCCATAAAGACCATTCCAATAAGAAAGATTGCAACTCCAGCAATGATTAACTTTACATCTGCACTATAAAAAAGAAGATAAGCCAACCCTAGTATAAAAAGGGGATAAATGTACTTTTTAATATTAACTTCCTTAAAATGTTTTATAATATTATAGCACTAATATATATTTTAAGGAATTTTTACACTATGTTTATCTTCTTCCAGAAGAGCCTCTAGGTGATCTACCACCTTGAGAAGATCTATTACTTGGTCTACTTCTAGAATTACTTCCACGACCTCTTCCTCCGCCACCACCTTGATTGATAGCTTCTGCTTTTATAGATGGATCAGGTTTAAAATCTTTTAACCATACTTTAGGAATATCTATTTTAATAAGCTTTTCAATGTTCTCTAAGTACTCATTTTCATCAATACAAACAAGAGAAATAGCTTCACCTTTATTTCCTGCACGACCTGTTCTACCAATACGATGAACATAATCTTCACTAACATTTGGAAGTTCGTAGTTTACTACATGAGGAAGGTGATCTATATCTATTCCACGAGCAGCTATATCTGTAGCTACAAGAACTCTAACTTTACCTTTTTTAAAATCATCTAAAGCTTTTGTTCTTGCATTTTGACTTTTGTTTCCATGAATTGCAGCAGCTGTTATACCATCTGATTCCAACTGTCCTGCTAAACGATTAGCCCCATGTTTAGTTCTACTAAACACTAGAACTTGTTTCCAGTCACCCTCTTTTATAAGATGAGTAAGAAGCTCACGTTTACGAACTTTATCCACAGGGTAAATTGCTTGTTTTACAGTCTCGGATGCAGTATTTCTTCGAGCTACTTCGATAAGTGTCGGAGAATTCAGAAGTCTATCTGATAATTTTTTTATCTCTTCTGAGTAAGTAGCTGAGAAAAGTAGAGTTTGTTTCTGTTTAGGAAGAACTTCTAAAACTTTTCTAATGTCGTTTATAAAACCCATATCCAACATTCTATCTGCTTCATCTAGAACAAGAAACTCAACTTTAGAAAGGTCAATTGTTTTTTGACTCATATGATCTAAAAGTCGTCCAGGAGTTGCGATAACTATATCCATACCCTTACGAAGTTGCACTATTTGAGGGTTAATTTTTACCCCGCCAAAGATTACTGATGATTTAAATGGTAAATGCTTACCATAAAGTGCAACACTTTCAGCCACTTGTGCAGCTAACTCTCTAGTTGGAGTAAGTATTAATGCTCTAACATGATGTGCTTTTGCTTTTTTCTCTTTAGACCTGCTTAAAAGTTCTAATATTGGCAAAGTAAAGCCCGCTGTTTTACCTGTTCCAGTTTGAGCACCGGCAAGTATATCTTTTCTATCCAGAATTACAGGGATAGCCTGTTTTTGAATTGGGGTCGGCTCAGTATAACCTTGCTCTTTAATAGCTTTTAAGAGTGGAGCTGATAAACCTAAGTTGTTAAATGACATGCATTTCCTAATTTTAATATCTTTCATAATAGCATAATTTTAGAAATATTTTTAGAATCTTAAAAATATGGTTTTAAATTTATCCTTAACTTAGTATATTTTTAAGTGAATTTATGTCAAAATATGCGAAATCTCTTTTAATACTTTATGTGAAAAATGAGTCTATATATGAATTTTAAAAAGGCCTTATCTAATGAAAAAAATTAACTTTATACTTACTATTATTGCGATACTTACATTTTTTACAGCATGTAACTCTTCAGATGATTCGTCGAGCAAAACACTTAAAAAAGAAGTTAAGATTTGCCCAGAATGTAACATGCCGGTAGAAAAATCAAATATATTTAAAGCATCTTTACTTACAAATGGTACTACAGAGTATTTTGATGATATTGGATGTATGATTTTATGGTGTCATGAAAAAAATCTAAACATGAAAGAAGCTAAAGTTTTTTGTAAAGACACTAAACGATACATAGATGCTAAAGATGCTTATTTTAAAATAGGTGAAAAAACACCGATGCTGTACGGATTTGCTGCCTATGAAAAAAAGATTGATGGTTCTACAAGCTTTGAGGTAGTAACTATAAAAATGTTAAGGGGTGAGAATATGAGAAACCCAAGAATTAGAAAACAAATACTAGGACATTGAGGACAAATCTAAAAGCAAATAATAACTCACTTTATTATCTTTAGTGATTGACACCTTCCTGCCACTCTAAAATCATATAATTAATTTATATTAAAATAATAGTATAAAGGAATTTAAAAAGTTGAGTCAAGAGCATATACTTTCAATTTCTGAATTCAAAATGTTTCAACAATTGATTTATGATGAAATAGGCATATCTCTCGCTGAACACAAACGCACTCTAGTTCAATCTCGTCTTAGAAAATGGCTCAATGAGTTTAATCTAAACAGTTATGAAGAACTTTATGAAAAAATAGCTAATGATAAAAGCTCTCAGATGCTAATGCTATTAGTGAATGCTATTACGACTAATGTAACTTCTTTTTTCAGAGAAGAAAATCAATGGATTTATCTTCAAGAAAATATTAAAGAACTCATTGACGTACAAAATAAGCGTATACGCATCTGGTCTGCTGCATGTTCTAGCGGACAAGAACCGTATAGTATTATTATATTTTTAAAAGAGCATTTGACCAATTTTCATCAGTGGGATATTAAAATTTTAGCTACTGATATTTCTGAAGATATTTTAAAAAAAGCAATGAAGGGTACTTACACACAAAAAGATATTGAAAATATGCCAAGACATATGATACTGAAATATTTTACTATTTTTAAAAATAGCAATGGAGTTAAATCTTTTGTCATAAAAGATGAACTAAAAGAATATATAGTTTTTAGATCATTCAATCTTGTAACTGGAAACTTCACAATGTTTAAAAACAAATTTGATCTAATCTTTTGTCGTAATGTAATGATTTACTTTGATAGACCTACTCAAAACCAACTCTTAGATCAGTATTCTAAATTACTTAAAGAAAAGTCTAGACTATTTATTGGTCATTCAGAATCAATTCACAATAAAAATGGCAAATACAAGTTATCTGCTCCATCAATATATAAACTAAACTAAGGAACCACAATGGAAATGTCTAATGTAACTGACGACAACTTACTCAAAGAAATAAGTCGCCGTTTTGAAGAGAAGCAAGCTTCAATCTCTGAAATGGAGTTTATGACAAAAAAACTTCTTATTTTAAATGAAAAAAATAAAGATTCCCAAGAAGTTAAAAGTCAGTTTTTGTCTCTTATAAAAAATGAGTTTAATAATCCAATGTCTTCATTGTTAAATATTGTAAATATGATGATTAAGAAATCAGATGATGAAAAAATATCAACACTTTCGGATATGATGAAAAGAGAATTATTAAAGTTAGATTTTAGTCTAAAAAATATTTTCTCAGCATCAGAAATTGAAGCTGGAGAAATTGCAAATGATTATTCAGTTGTTGAGATTAAAGCAATTTTCGATGAGACGGTTGATTATTTTTCTTCCATTATCAAAGAAAAATCATTAACACTTAAATATATAAGCAAGTGCGATGAAAAAATTATTGCTGATGCGCAGAAGCTAGATATTATATTACTAAATTTAATCTCAAATGCTTGTGAATACTCATACCCAGATGCTAAAGTTTTTGTAACTCTTTTATGTGATGAAAAAAACTACATCATAGAAGTAGAAGATGAAGGGGAAGGTGTTTATGCCGAACATACCAAAGAAATTTACAATCGTTTCGCACATTTCGAGACTGGTAAAACAAGAGCTACCGCAGGACTTGGACTTGGACTTAGCGTAACAAGAGGTATGGTTGAAGCACTAAACGGTACCATAGATAACATAACAAGAAACTCCAAAACTATCTTTATAGTTAAGATTAAAAAGATTGATGAAAAAGATATAGATTTATCAACTGGATTTGGTTCAAACGAATTCATGTTTGATGATAGTGACGGCATGGTTGAGTTTTAAATGTATACAAGAAAGTTTATCCATGTTGGAGAGATTCATATTGGAGCAAGACCAACTGAAATAAGTACAATTCTTGGCTCATGTATTGCAGTATGTTTATATGACAGCATATCTCAAATGGGTGGAATGAATCATTATTTGGTTCCACTATGGAACGAGAATGGTCTTCAAAGTCCTAAATATGGAAATATATCTATTCCTAGGCTGATAGAAAGTATGGTAAATATTGGTTGTGATGTTAATAATATGGAAGCTAAAATATTTGGCGGAGGAAATGTCATTAATGTATCTAGCGAGGACATGATGATAGGACGAAAGAATATTTTAATCGCAAAAGAGATTTTAAGAGAGTACAGGATTCCTATAACAGCACAAGATGTTGGTGGTGAGAGAGGAAGAAGAATAATGATGAGAAGCGATACAGGAAAAATATTTTTAAAATACATTAAAAATGGTGATGAGTAAAAAACATGGGTATTAAAGTTCTCATAGTTGATGACAGCGCAACTGCAAGAGCAATTCTAAGTGATATTTTACAAAGCGATAGTGATATTCAGAGTATTGAAACTGCTCCAGATGCTTATATTGCCCGGGATAAAATTGTAAAAAATACTCCTGATGTTATTTGTTTAGATGTGGAAATGCCAAGAATGGATGGCATCACATTTTTGAAAAAACTAATGCTTCATATGCCCATTCCTGTTGTTATGGTTTCATCTTTAACTAAAAATGGAGCACAAACTACGCTAGATGCACTTGAAGCGGGAGCTGTTGATTTTATTGCTAAACCCCACTCAAATATTTATGATAGTACAAGCGAAATACAAGAAGAACTTTTGCAAAAAGTTAAAGCCGCTGCAAATGCCATAGTACATAAACATGCAAGCACAGGAATAATAAAAAAGCTAAAATACAATAACTCTCTTTTAGAAACTACACAAAAACTCATAGTTGTAGGTTCATCAACCGGCGGAGTTGAAGCACTTAAAGAATTTTTACCACAATTTCCAAGAAATACACCTGGAATGTTAATAGTTCAACATATGCCTGCAGACTTTACAAAACAACTTGCTGAGCGTTTAGATGGTATATGCCAAATGGATGTTAGAGAAGCTATTGATGGTGACACTCTTAACATAGGAGAAATTCTCATTGCTCCTGGTGACAGACACATGGTTTTAAGAAGGTCAGGTCATAGATATTATGTTCAACTAGGTGGTGGTCAAAAAGTCTCAGGACATAGGCCATCTGTTGATGTTTTGTTTAACTCTGTATCAAAAACTGCAGGAGCAAATGCTGTGGGAGTTATTCTCACTGGAATGGGTTCGGATGGGGCTAAAGGCTTGCTAAATATGTACAAAGCCGGAGCGATGACCTTCGCTCAAGATAAAAAGAGTTGTGTAGTTTATGGGATGCCAAAAGTTGCATTTGAACTTGGAGGTGTTGTAAAACAAAACTCTCTAAGCGATTTACCTAGTAATATTTTAGATTTTTTGGAGAATAAAGTAAATATAGAGTAAATGTGAACTTTAATGTTTTTTATGTCATAATTTTTTTAACATAATCACATTGGAGTTGCATTTGGGCTTTCAAAATTTAAAAGATATATCCAAAAACCTCTCAATACTCTATGTTGAGGATGATTGTGATCTTAGAAAAAGTGTATCTCGTACTTTTTCCAAACTCTTTAAAATTGTTCATACAGCAGTAGATGGAGAAGACGGTCTTAAATTTTATAATAACTTTTTTTTAGAAAAAAATCATTATTACGATATTGTAGTAAGTGATATACATATGCCATTTCTTAATGGAATTGAATTAAGTAAAGCTATATTTGAGATAAATAAAAAACAAAAAATTATTATTATGTCTGCTCACAGTGATAAAAAATATCTAATAAACTTAATAAATATTGGGGTTGAAGGCTTTATGCAAAAACCTTTAAATTCTAAAGAAATACTTACAGTTTTGAATGATGTATGCATTAGTTTACAAAATGAGAATTTAATTAATTTAGGCGAAGGTTATTCTTACGATGGATTGTTACAAGCACTGTTTTTAAATTCTCAAATTATAAGCCTCAGCAATAAAGAGTCAAAAGTCCTCGACCTTCTTATTAAAAATAAAAACAATATTTTTAGCCCAGAAGATATCTTTAACCATATTAATTATGACCAAATTGAAAAAGAATTTTCTAGTGATTCGATCAAAAGCCTATTTAAGCGTTTAAGAAAAAAACTTCCAAAAGATTTAATTGTTAATAATCCTCATATTGGATATAGAATTAACTTTTAAACACTCAACATTATTCTTTAAATTTTACGGGGATATCTATTTTAAAGCAAGCACCACAATCACTATTATATACTTCGATTGTACCTTTTAGATGTTTTTCTATAATAGTTTTACTCATATATAGTCCTAAACCAGTAGCAGTTTTTTTATCTTTTGTAGAGAAGTATGGGATAAAAATTTTACTCATAACTAAGCTATCAATTCCTCCTCCATTATCACATATTTTTATAGTGATATATTCGTCATCACTAGTTACGTTAACCTCTATTTTACGGTTTTCTTCTCTCTTGTCTATGAGCACTTCTTCAGCATTTTTTAAAATATTTATAAAGACTTGTAAAAGTTCTCTAGAGTAAGTGTTAACTTTAGAGTGTTTCTCATGTGTTATGAATAGTTTTACCTGGTTATGCTCAAGACTTTTGCCAACAATTTTTTTAGCATTATTAAATATATCTACAAGTTCCACCTCTTCTACTTCCTTATCAGGACGAAAGAAGTTTCTAAAATCATCAATAGTTCTAGACAGGTATTCTGTCTGTTTTACAATACTCTGTGCTTCCTCATTTATGCTATCTGTACTAACCTCGTCTAGGTCAATATCAATAAGTAAATTATTAGCACCCATCGCAATAACACTAAGAGGTTGTCTCCACTGATGAGCTATCATTCCTATCATCTCTCCCATCGCTGCATGGCGTGACTGAGCAATTATAATTTCTTCTCTATCCTTCAATTGTTCTCTTAAGTGAATTTGTTCTGTAATCTCCTGCTTGATTCCAATATAGTTAATTATTTCATCTGCTTCATTTTTCACAGGTGCAATAATCGCTGACTCCCAATACTCATCACCATTTTTATTCATATTTTTAAAAGTACCCGACCAAACCTTACCATGGCTAATATCATCCCAAAGATTCTTATAATCTTCATCAGTATGATAATCACTCTTAAATATTCTTTGGTTTTTACCTATCAGTTCTTCTAAGGAATATTTTGTCAACTTACATGACCAAGGGTTTGCATACTCAATATTCCCATTAATATCTGTTATAACAATAGACACTGGGCTACTTTCAAGTATTTGCTTGAATTTTGCTAATTCAAGTTGGTCTTTATACTGATTTGTAATATCAAAATACATTGTACCAACTTGAGAACGTTCCCCCTCTCCAATTTTAAACATCATTGCTTTAAAGACATAATACCTATTTTCACTATCGATATGCTCTAAAATTGCTTCCGCATTACCATACTTTTCTACCTCTGCAGCAAGTGTCTCCATAGCTTCAATATTTTGCTTAGGAATATGTTCACCTACTACTGCACCTACAATATTCTTTATCCCAATGAAATTTGATACAGCACTATTGGCATAAGAAATATGATTACCATCTCTGATGGACACCATACCTGGAACATGTTCCATAAAGTCTTCAAACTGCTGCTTAGATGCGATAAACTTGTCTTCTGTCTTTTTTTGCTCAGTTATATCTGCACTAGAACCTATCATTCGTATTGCTTGATTATTTTCGTCAAAAAATGTATATGCGTGATCTTTAATCCAAATCCAATAACCATCTTTATGTTTAAGACGATAAATATTTTC
Organism: Sulfurimonas sp.; assembly: GCA_047633475.1. Lineage (GTDB taxonomy): Bacteria > Campylobacterota > Campylobacteria > Campylobacterales > Sulfurimonadaceae > Sulfurimonas. The sequence continues at coordinate 29,004 of JBLIEY010000002.1, read as the reverse complement.
GTATGGAATCTTTGTTTTATGATGATAATAGATATCTTGCATTATATGTTTAGCATCATCCGGATGAATAAGATTAGTCCAAGTTTCAAATACATCAGTAAGTTCATTGTCTTTATAGCCTAAAATTTCTTTCCACCTCGGTGAGTAATAGACCTCATTAGTTTTTATATCCCAATCCCATATTCCATCTCTTGTCGCTTTAATAGCATACTGAAATCTTTCTTCACTTTTTTTAATAACCTCAAGTAACTTATTATTAGTATATTTATAATAGATAGACAGTACTATTACTAAAATATTTAAAGCTAAAAAAATCAGTATAGAAAGCAGAAAATTATTAGACTTCTCATTAAATTCTTGCTCAATAAACATGTTGACATTATTATGAAGTAGAGTTATCCTCTCACGTAATTTGTCAAGCCTATCATCTAATATTTTAATATGTTTTAGGTCACTGTTAGTATTTTGAAATTCTTTATATATACTTTCTAATTGATTTTTTAAAAGAATCACTTGATTAATTAATTCTTTTCCTTTAGTTGTTTTAATTGTTTTTGCATATAAATTTGTAAACATACTATGTTCTTTTATGATTTCTTCTAAAGAAAAAGATATATTACGCTTAATTGCAACATTTTTTTCATCATTTGCTAAATCTTTTACCGTTAATTGGATATATGTAAGTTTACTGCTGTCAGTGTCTATGTGGTGCTTTACTAAATTGTATCTTTTTACCTCATCATCTAATTTGGAATGAGAGTTTAAAATAAATACTGTATTAACTAAAATAATAAACAGTATTATATAGACGTGAGTGTTTTGTCTAATATGTTTATAAATCTTTTTAAAATAGTTCAAAATCATCTTCATCTTCTTGTGTAGCTTCTTTTTTATCAAAAATAGCCTGAAGTTGTAAACATGAACTTAATAGCGAAGAATCCAGATAATGTACATCATTAGCTTCTTGTAAAATAAATATATTATTTCTCCATTGAGAGATATCATCTATGAGATTTACAAATAACAGACAAAACTTCTTATGATCCTTAGTATCTACTTGTTCAAGATCTAATGTTTTTAGATATTCATTTAAAGTGTTTAGACCAAATGCGAAATGCTCAAACTCCATTAACTGTTCTATTACATCTAGATAAGTATCAAGTCCTTGTGTCATTTTGCTTAAATTTTCTTGCGTAGCTTTTTGTTCAAATAAGATAGTGGCTGATTGAATATCATCTTCAATAACCTCAAGTTCTTCTATCTTATCTACAATAGAAATAGCTGTATTATCTACATATTGTTGAGCTGTAGTCTTCTCAAAGTGTGTTTTTGCGAGAATATCTTGTTGCTCATCGGTAATCTCTAATTTATCTGTTTCTTGTATTGTTACCTTTTTTCTCTTTGGTAAGCGAAAAGATAGTTTATCATTGTTTAAAATAAAAATTGCATTAGCATAATTTTTTAAGAGTGTGCGTTGAATGACTAATTTATTTATGACCTTTAATGGAGATAAGGTGAAGTATAAATTTTCTTCATTCTCCTCAGATACAATAGAAAAATCAACACTTCTCTTTAAAGACACTTGACCGTAAGCGTAAATCATTCTTATACATTCTTCTAAAGCCTCTATATTATAAGAAGCATCATTTAAATAGTAGTCCCAGAACTGAGAAAGAGACTGAGTAGACGTGATGTTAAACTTTAGTGACCTTGAATATACTTCTTGTGTGAATTCATTAACTGCTTCTATATTTGAGAGTTTAGATTTACGTGATTTGACAATCTGTAAATAGTTCTTTACACGTTGATGGAAAAGACTATCTTCGATTGGTTTAGTCAAATAATCTTCCGCTCCGTTTTCTAGCATCTTATTTTTTGACTCTTCATCATCCAATGCACTCAAAGCTAATATCATAACTTTAGGGTAAAATAATTTTATAACCTTAGTTGCAGTAATTCCATCAACATTTGGCATCATAATATCCATAAACACAATATCATAATGCTCTTTTTTACACATATCTATAGCATCTTGTCCGCAATTAGCTTGTGATGTTTGTATATCTTCAAAGTCTTCTAGTAAAAGTTCTATTGTTGTTCTGTTGTCTACTATATCATCAACAATTAAAATTTTCATAAGTTAATCCTTTTGTCTATTTTTAAATATGAGTGTAAATCTAGTACCACTATTTTGCTCTGCATCTTCAACTTTATAATTTATTTTTAAATCACGGCAAAGTAACTTTAAGAAGTAAAGTCCAACACCAGTGCCTTGCCCTTGCCTAGACAACAACCCTTCATCTTCTTGTGAATAAAGATTAAAAATCCCTTCTTTATCTTTTATTCCCAATCCATTGTCTTCTATAGATATCCCAATTGTATCACCATCTTTAAAGAGCTTAATATTAATCTCGTCTTTTCCATATTTGATTGCATTGGAAAGTATATTTGAAACAACCTGCTTTGCACGATATTCATCACTATATATAAAAGATTCTTCTTCGCTAATGAAAGTTAAGTTAATATTATTAGCGTCTATAAGAGAAGTAAATCTCTTAATTGTATGTTGAAGTAGTTCATTTGCACTAAAGAGTGAATAAGTGTAAGTTAATTTTCCAGTATTTAGTTTAGATACTTCTAAAATCTGAGTGATATTATCTATCATATCAGATGCATTACTTAAAACTGAGTCCAAAAGTTTTGTACATTTTTCTTGATTTATAGTTTCAGGACTTTGCACCTGTTTTTTAACATATTTAGTAAAGTTTATAATCGCATTTAGAGGAGTTTTTAACTCATGTGTAAAAACAATTAAAAAAGATTTTTTTGCTGCCTTAATCTCTTCTTCTCTCTTTTGAAGAATTTTTTTAGCTTCGATTTCACGTTGAAGCTTTAGCATATCGGTTATGTCATTACGAATAGCAATATATCTTTTAATTTTGCCATTCATGTCTACAAGAGGAATAACTATGGATTCGCAATAAAATAATTCTCCATTTTTATTGACATTTGTCATACGTCCTCTCCAGACTTTACCTGATACAATCGTATCCCACATCTCTTTGTATAAAGACGGGTCGTTATCTGAAGACTTAAACATACGGTGAGTTTGACCTATCATCTCTTCACGAGCATAACCGGTAATACGACAAAAGTTATTATTAACATAAGTAATCACACCCTCAGTATCTGTTTTAGAAACTATAGACGCTTGAGTTAGAGCTTTAAAGTACTGCAAATCTTCAAGTTGAAAAGTCATGCATACTTTGTAAAGTGATTCAACTATATCTTTAGAGTTAAAAGGTTTTTGAATAAAGCTTTCTATACCCATATGTATAATGTCAAGTAAGTAGCTTTTTTCATCAGTTGCAGACATAATAACTATTTTTTGTTCTTTATTCATCTCTAGAATAGCTCTACTCATAGCAATTCCATCTATGTTTGGCATATAAATATCGCTGATAACAATATCATGATATTTAGATGTTTTTTGATAATTCTGTATATAAAGTTCTAACCCTTCTTTACCATCTACCGCTATATCAACATGTGAAAATATTTTCATAAAAAGCTTCATTGTTCTTTGACGAAGATCTTCATCATCTTCTACATAAAGTATTTTTAAATTTTTAGCTATATCTTTTAAAGACTGAGCCTTATTAAAACTTTCCACTTATTCTCCCAGCTTCCCTTGAATCAATAGTTCTTCGACATCTAAAATCAGAGCGATTTCACCACTACCCATAATGGCACTACCTGCGAGTTCTTTTATCTTAGAAAGTGTAGCCCCAAGTGATTTTATAACAACTTGTTGTCTTCCTACAAGATCATCTACTAAGATGGCATATTTGCCTTTTTCACTCTCTACACACATTAGTGTAGATTCAGATATTTCAGGTTTGTCTTCACTTATCTCAAGGACATGGTTTAGTCTTACGATAGGAATCATTTCACCTCTTAAGTCTACAAACTCTCCTTGACGTTTAATAGAGTGTATGATGTTTTTAGATGGTTTAAATGACTCTAAAACAGAAAGAGTAGGAATGATGAAAGTATCATTTGCACTCTTAACTAGCATCCCGTCAATTATTGCTAATGTTAGAGGAAGTAAGATAGTAAAAGTCGAACCTTTTCCTACTTCTGAAGTGATTTCAACACGACCATGAAGTTTCTCTATAGATGAGCGGACAACATCTAGACCAACTCCTCTGCCTGAGATGTCACTGATGACATCTGCAGTTGAAAAACCTGCTTGCATAATAAGAGCAAATACTTGTGAATCACTCATATCATCGTCTTCATTAACCAGTCCACGTTCAACAGCCTTAGAAAAAACCTTGTCTCTGTTTATTCCGCGTCCATCATCCGAGACTTCAATAGCAATATTTCCACCTCTGTGAAATGCCCTAAGTGTTATAACACCAATAGCAGTCTTACCTTGTGCTAATCTGTCCTCTGCATTATCTTCCATACCATGGTCAATAGCATTCCTCATAATATGGATAAGAGGGTCAGACAGAGCATCTACCATTATTTTATCTATCTCTGTTTCTGCTCCCTCTATTTCAAGAGAGATTTCTTTATTTACTTTTTTTGAAGCATCACGAGCCACACGCTTCATCTTCTCAAAGGTATCATTTACAGCAACCATTCTCAAAGACATAACACGGTTCTGAATTAGTCGTGTAATCTTAGTGAGAATGTTCATCGTTTTATTTACATCTTCATTATTGATTTTTTTTATGTCTTCACTCTCTGCTATATAGTTTTGAGCAATAACAAGTTCTCCAACAGAGTCAAATAGTTCATCAAGTTTGTTTGTATCAATCTTTACAAATGAACGAGCGTCACTTTTACGGCGGCCGGTACCTTGTCTGCTAGCATCTCTTCTTCCTGTTTTATTATCTTGTTCTCTTCTACCAAACTTAATATCTTCATCTTTTAAAGGTTGGGGTTCAGGCTTTTTAACTATTTCTTTTGGAATATGCACAAAGGTGTACTCGCTCTCGTCAACGTATTCAAAAATCTCTTCTATATCATTTGATGTCTTATCGCTTGACAAAAACACATCAACACTTTTAATACTGTTTGTTTCAGGATTAAACTCACTAAGGACAGTAACATCATTCATATCCCACCAAGATTCAAGAATAGTTCCCTCTTCACTTAGAAGTTTAAATATTTTTGCATGGTCAAAACCACGAAAGTATATATCTTCATCAAGTTTTAGGCTTATATGATAGAGTTCTTGTCCATCTTTTACGAGATCTTTAATGCGAATTAAATCATCTTCATTAAAATTCCCACTATTTACTGCTTCTATCTCTTGTACATCTGCAAACTCAGCAGCAAGGTCTGGAAGTTTTTCGTCTTTATCTGTGCCTAGTTTATGGGCTAGTATGGATTTTATGCCTTCTAAGACTTGTTCATAGTTATCAGGAACACCCTCATTTGCATCTACTTCTCTCCACATAACATCTTTAATAATGTCAACAGAACTTAGGAACAAATCTATATCTTCTGGATTCACAATGTCATCTGTATTTCTATAGTGGTCAAGTACATCTTCAAAGTGATGCACAAACTCACCTAGTCTGCTAAATCCAAAAGAGTTGGCACTTCCCTTTAAAGTATGAACACCACGGAAAAGTTCATTCAGTAAGTCTTTGTCTTCAGGGTTTTCTTCAAAGTTCAAAATATCAATATCAAGCTTCTCGATGATATCAGTAGCCTCTTCAATAAATATATTTTTTATATCTTCTTTAGTCATTTTTTATCCAATGCAGTGTTCCGTACTCTTCAAGTTTTAAATCAGCATCTATTGCATCGATTTGGATTGAAGGCTTAGAGAGCTTAATGCTATGAAGGAGTTGTAAAAGTGAAGAAGATGCAAATGCATCTAGTTCTCCTGTTATAGCTACTGCTTCTATATACTCAAGTCTGCTCTGTACAAAGTTTTTCAACTCAAGAACTTCCTTGATATCCATATCTAAATCAATTTCAAGAATATCTCCATCAATAGTCATCTAGAACTCCTTAAGATCCTCTTCATCAAGAGGGAATACATCCGAAGCATTTTTTTGTGCTGACTTTGTGTTTCTAGCTCTCATAGGGGCACGTTTAACTTGCTTAGTATTTTGATGTTGCATAGATGCAGATGATGTCTGAGTTGTATTCTCACCAACCATTTTTGCTATTACATTTACAGTTTCTTTCATTGATACTGCCTGTGCATTTAGCTCTTCAGCAGCTGCAGCAGCTTCTTCACTTGTCGCGGCGTTTTGCTGAGTTACTTGGTCAATCTCACTCATTGCAGTAGCTATTTGGTTCATTCCCTCACTCTGCTCTTTAGCAGATATAGAAATTTCTCCTATTAGATTGGATGTTTTAGAGATACGCTCTAAAATATCTTGGAAAGCTTGAGATGTCATTTTTGAAATCTCAGAACCTTTTCTAGTTTGACTAATCGACTCTTCAATAATAGCCGCAGTCTCAGTAGACGCATCAGAAGATCTTTGAGCCAAACTTTTAACCTCATCTGCAACAACCGCAAATCCAAGTCCATGTTCACCAGCTCTCGCTGCTTCAACAGCAGCATTTAGTGCAAGAAGTTTAGTCTGAGAAGCAATCTCATCAATTGTTTTAATAATTTTTGAGATACGTTCACTTGAAGTGTTTATTTCACCCATTGCTAAGATAAGTTCCTCACCTTTTGCAGCACCATCTTGTGCCGAACTCTGAGCATCTTTAGCTAAGATATCGGCTTCTCTAGCATTACTAGAATTTTGAGTGTTTATAGCAGTTGATTCTTCAACTGTAGCACTTACTTGCTCAACACTACTTGCCTGCTCACTTGCACCTTCTGCCAGACTAGAAGCTGAATCTGCAATCTCTGTAGATGCACTTACTACCTGGTCGTTTGACTCTAGGATTGATCTTACAGCTTTAACAATAGTTGTTGTGATATTTCTTGTAATGAAGAATGAAAGAGCCATACCAATGATAAGCGCTATAATAAGACCTATCATCATAGTATTAACAGCAGCTTCCATTGTTTCATCTGATTCCATTGCAAGCTTAGCAGTAGCATCTAAACCAGCCACATATACAGCTTTAATGTCTTTGAGTGCAACAGTTCCAACTCTTACAAACTCATTTAAAATTTTATCTGCTTCTCGTGAATCTTCATCTAACTTTAGAAGGTTAAATTTATAATCATTTCCAGCTTTTTGAACTGCATTAATAGAGTCTATATCAACCTGAGCTCTAGTAATAGCTTTCAACTCAACATAAACTTTATCTAGTTCATCAAAGACAGTAAGCCCATCTTCTAATATCTTTATATCACGACGAGCTGCTGATTTAAAGTTTGCTATTCTAGCTGTATTACCTAAGTCAATTATCGTATTTGCTAAGTTGATTTTTTTTAATCTTTCATTTATTTCACTCAAAGAAAGTTTATTTTTTAAGTCACTTGCTAACTTTTTTTCTTGACCATCTAAGAGTTTTGTTACCTCGGACATAAATATATTCGCATTTTTATCTAGGTTCGTTCTTGCCTCTGCCTTTGAAACAAAAACTTTAGCTATTTTATCTGCTTGTACTTTATAAGCATTAAAAGAATCTTCTACAGGAGATATAAGTTTTTTAAGAACAAGAAGTGTTGGTTGTTCTTGAACTAACTGTTTTGCTTCATCTATATATTTACTTGTTAAAGAAAAATATTTTTTTGTATCCTCATAGTATGCTTTATCTTCTGTAAGAGTAAATTTTGCTGATACTATTCTAGCATTTGCAAAGCTGTTTTGAATTGCACCTGCAATTCTAACTTCTGGAACATATTTTACGTTTAATTGCATGGCATTGTTTTCTGCTATTTTCATATTATATATTGCCATACCTCCAAGTATTAACATAATTACCAACACCATACCTAAACCACTTGCTATCTTTTTACCTAATGTCATGTCATTCATATTATTATTCCTCTTCTTTTGGTATTTCATTTTTTTCTAATTTAGTAATATCTAGTAACTCTTCCGCTTCAAATATCTTTTCGAGATTTAGAAGCATTATTACATCGTTTTCAACTTCAGCAACATTCTCTATAAAAGAGGTGTCTATATTACTTCCAAAGTGTGGAGCTTCTGATATATGCTTTTTATCTATTGAAAGAACATCTTCTACCTGGTCTACTATAAAACCTATAGATGCTTTATCTACTTCATAGATGATGATAGCAGTGTTGATATCCATCTCTTTTTCATCCATACCAAACTTCAGTCTAACATCTACAACAGGTATGATTGAACCTCTTAAATTTATAACTCCCTTTACAAAATTCGGAGTTTTTGGAATATGAGTAATATTGATTGTTGCAATAATCTCTTTTATCCTTGAAATATGGATACCATATTTCTCATCATCTACACAAAAGGTAAGATACCTATTTGCAGATGTAAGTTCTTTAGTTTTTTTTATTTCACCCATAGTTAAAGTCCTAATACCATCTTCATGGCTTTTACTAATTTTTCATCGCTAAATGGTTTTACTAACCATCCAGTAACCCCTATTTCTTTACCTTGTGCTTTCATTTGAGCAGAACTTTCAGTTGTCAATATAAGTATAGGTTTGTTTTTAAAAGAAACATTTTGTTTTAGCTCTCTTGCCAAATCAAGACCATTTAACTGAGGCATATTGATATCGCTAATAAGCAAATCAAAGTCTTCACTGCCACTAAGAAGCGCATCTCGCAACTCAGCAGGGTTAACATATGTCTTTAAAGTAATAGTCCCTGCACTAACTAAATCTTCCAATGCCATCTCAGCCGTTGCTAAAATAGTTTTTGAATCATCTACTAAAATTATTTTTTTCGCCAAAACAATGCTCCTGTTTATGTAAATCTAAATATATAATGAAAAATTATACATCTGAGAAGTGGCAAGAGAGTGTCAACTCTTGTATCAAAGAAAGTGAAATACTTTACGACACATGGGCTGGTATATTGTCCACAATTAAACAGCAATAATAATATTTTTAGATATAATCGCCTAATTTTATAAAAGTGAATAACAAATGGATATTAGAGAAGCATACTTAAAATTTTTTGAGTCAAAAAACCACGAGAGAGTAGCATCTGCGCCATTAGTGCCAGAAGATGCAAGCCTTCTTTTTAACAATGCCGGAATGGTACCTTTTAAGTCAATCTTTACAGGTGAAATCCCAAGACCAACGAACCCAAGAGCTACTTCATGTCAAACATGCTTAAGAGCTGGTGGAAAGCATAACGATTTAGAAAATGTTGGGCATACTGCAAGACATCACACTTTCTTTGAGATGCTAGGAAACTTTAGTTTTGGTGATTACTTCAAAGAAGAAGTAATAGACTACGCATGGGAGTTTTTAACTGAAGTTATTGAACTACCAGTTGATAAACTTTGGGTTACTATTCATGAAAGTGATGACGAAGCTGAACTTCTTTGGCAAAAATATGTTTCTAAAGATAGAATCCTTAGACTCGGAGATGCTGATAACTTCTGGCAAATGGGCGACACTGGACCATGTGGACCATGTAGTGAAATTTTTTATGACCAAGGTGCAGAAAACTTTAGTGGTGAAGAAGATTATCTTGGTGGAGAAGGTGATAGATTTTTAGAAATCTGGAATCTTGTTTTCATGCAATACGAAAGAAGTGCTGATGGTACAATGACTTCACTTCCAAAACCTTCTATAGATACAGGTATGGGGTTAGAGCGTGTTGTTGCTATTAAAGAGGGTGCTCTTAGTAACTATGGTTCATCTCTATTTATGCCTATTATTGCTGATGTAGAGAAGCTTATTGGCAAAGAGTATGATTATGCAACTGGTGCATCTTATCGTGTAATCGCAGATCATATTAGAACTTCACTTTTTCTTTTAGCTCAGGGTATAAACTTCTCAAACGAAGGTCGTGGTTATGTACTTCGTCGTATTCTTCGTCGCGCAGTAAGACATGGTTATTTACTTGGTTTTAGAAAAGCATTTATGTATAAGCTTGTTGATACAGTTGTAGAGATTATGGGTGGCGAGTATGATTATCTAAGGGAAAAATCAAAAGCTGTAAAAGAGCAAATACAACTTGAAGAAGCTAGATTTTTTAAGACTATTGAATCTGGAATAGAACTTTTTGAAGAAGAATTAAAAAACACTAAAAAGACTTTTAGTGGAGAAGTTGCATTTAAACTTTACGACACTTTTGGTTTCCCACTTGATCTTACACAAGATATGCTTAGGGGTAAAAATATTGAACTAGACTCTGCAAAATTTGAAGAACTAATGTTAGAACAAAGAACTCGCGCAAAAGCTGCTTGGAAAGGTAGTGGAGATGCAGATACTCATGGTGACTTTAAAGAGCTTTTAGAAAAGTTCGGTCAAAACACTTTTGTTGGTTATGAGTTTCTAGCTCATTCAGGAGAAGTTTTAGCACTTCTTGATGAGAACTTTAAAACAACACAAACTCTAGAAGCCGGTGAAAATGGCTGGGTAATGTTAGACATAACACCTTTTTATGCTCAAAGTGGTGGACAGACGGGAGATAGTGGAGAACTTGAAGGTTTTGCAAAAGTTCAAGATACTAAAAAATTCTTTGAATTAAATCTTTCACAAATTACTGTGACTTCAACTTTAAAAGTTGGTGATGTTGTAGATGCAAAAGTAGCTATTTCAAGAAATGAAATAACTAAACATCACTCAGCAACTCATCTTTTACATGCTGTTCTTTATGATATATTGGGAGACCATATATCACAGGCTGGTTCACTTGTTGAGGCAAATAGACTTAGATTTGACTTTTCACATCCAAAAGCTTTAAGTGATGCTGAGTTAGCAGAGATTGAGCTAAGAGTTAACAATGATGTTATGAGAGCACTAGAAACTAAAACAGAAGTTATGTGTATAGAAGAAGCTAAACAAAGTGGTGCTAAAGCTCAGTTTGGTGAAAAGTATGGTGATGAAGTTAGAGTTGTAAGTTTTGCAGATGCATCTGTAGAGTTTTGTGGTGGAGTTCATGTAAGTAACACTGCAAACATCGGCTCATTTATCATAACAAAAGAAAGTGGTGTATCAGCAGGTGTTAGAAGAATAGAAGCAGTTTGTGGAAATGCAGCATATCAACATTTTTGTGAAGAAAGAACACTTATCAAGCAAGTAGAATCAGATGTAAAGAACTTAGATGTTTTAGCTGGTATTGCAAGACTAAAATCAAATATAGTAGAGTTAAAAGCAGAAGTAAAAGAAGCTCAAGAGAGTTCAAAAGTTGAGATAACTACTAATGAGATAAATGGTGTTGCCGTTGTTGTAGAAGAGCTTGTATCTGGTGATATAAAAGAAAAAATAGATGAACTTAAAAATCAAAACGAAAAACTTTGTGCGATGCTTTTTCAAGTAAAGGGTGACAAAGTTCTTATAGCTGCTGGCGTAAAAGATGCAAATGCTAAAGCTGGTGACTGGATTAAAAAAATTGCTCCTATTTTAGGTGGTGGCGGTGGCGGTCGTCCTGACTTCGCTCAAGCTGGTGGAAAAGATAAAACAAAACTTCCCCAAGCAAAAACTGCAGCACTTGAGTTTATTACAGAGGTACTTTCATAATGCAAGATATATTTTGGGAATATAAAACTATTGTAGTCTTTTTACATGTATTATCATCAACAGTATGGGTTGGTGGAATGATAGCTATGCGTTATGCAGCTCAGCCATCATTTTTAGAGATAGAGTCACCTGCAAAAAGATTAGAGAGAATATCACATGCTTTAAAAAGACTCTTTACTATTGTGCTTCCATTTGTAATCATACTATTCATTACTGCTTTTATTATGATAAAAGGCTATGATCTTTCACATACTGAATATAGTATTTTTTCACATGCTAAAGAGGGTATCTGGTCTATTATGTTTATAAACCTTATAGTTATGATGAAGCGAAGAAATAGAGCTGACAAGATGCTCCAAGAAGGTAATTTTGCTCAGGCTAAAAATCAACTAGAGCCAATAGGAAAGTTTATGGTTCCATTAAATATCTTTCTTGGTATTAGTGCTATATTTATAGGTGCTTACTTCTCTGCAATCTTCTAAAATGTTGAGACTAGCCTCAGGCTCTATAACTCGTGCTACGCTTCTTAATGAAGCTGGCATAGAGTTTGTACAAGAATCAAAAGACTTTGATGAAGATTCTCTCACGGCTACAAGCCCCAAAAACTTTGTATATCAAGCTACACTTGGAAAATATGAAACAAATTTAAAAGAATTTGGCTTTGATGATTACCCACTTTTAGTAGCTGACACAGTAGTAACAGCACAAGGTCAGATATTGCGAAAAGCAAAATGCGAAGATGATGCTAGAAATATTTTGATGACTCAAAGCGGAAATATTACTAGCATTATAACTTGTATGATTTACCATTCAAAGAGTAAACAAATTATTGATATTTCTCAAACAGATTATATTTTTGATGAGTTTAATCTTGATGATTTGGATGCTTATTTAAAAAGTGGTGAGTGGATGGGCAAAGCTGGTGCTTGCATGGTTGAAGGTTTTTGCAAGTCCTACATAAAAGAAGTCAGAGGCTTTGAGAGTACAGCTATGGGCTTAAATACAGAAGTTCTAAAAGCTTTTATCTAGATATTGACACAAACTTTATTTCTACCATTTTCTTTTGCTTTATAAAGAAGGGCATCAGCTTCTTTATAAAGTTCCTTCTCATCTTCAACAGACTTTGCATCTGTAATGATTAAACCAAACGAAGCAGTTAGATATTTATTTACGCTACTTTTCTCATGTACTATTTTAAGATTCTCTATATCTTGTTTTACTCGCTCTATAAGTTCTATAGATTGCTCTTTGTTTAGTCCTTTAAAAAGTATGCCAAATTCCTCACCACCAAGTCTAAAACAATAATCATCAGCTCTACTTAGAGATCTTTTTAAAGACAGGGCGACACTCTTTAGAGCATTATCTCCACTTACATGACCATATGTGTCATTATATGCTTTAAAGTAATCTATGTCCATAACAGCAAAACAAATATTAAGATTTTCACGTTTCGCACTGTTAATCAATCTTGGGAAGATTTCATTAAAATATCTTCTATTGTAAAGAGTTGTTAGTTCATCTGTTATGGATATTTCTTGTAGTTTTTTTTCAGTCTCTTTACGAATCTTTATCTCTTTTTTAAGTTTTGAGTTCACTCGCAAAACAATAAATAAAATAGATATAAAAAGAAATACTATACCAGCAATCGATGCTAAGATAAGTGTATAATCTACTTTTTTATCATAATTTACAGAAATCCATTTCGTTAAAAATTCTTGTTTTTCTTCAGTAGACACTTGACTTATAGCTTTATTGAAAATGCTTCTAAGAATAGGCTCATCATTTCTTACACCTATGCTTAAACTCCACTTGTCATCAAATTTTCCTGCAATCTTTAGTTCACCAATATGATTCATTTGTATGTTGTATCCTGCAGATGCAAATGTTCCTATAAATCCAAAAAGTTCTTTGTCTACAACTTTTTGAAGCCCTTCTTTAATATTTTGCACTTCAACAAACTTCATTTTTGGATACTTTTCTTTTAGTATTTCTCCGTAGGAATATCCTTTGATAATAGCTATTTTTTTATCAATAATACTCGTGATATCATCTATAAAAAACTCATCTAGTGTTGTTACTATCACGAGCGGAGTTTCAAAATAAGGAGCTGTAAAGTCTAAAAATTTTCTTCTTTTTTTTGTGGGCATTACAAGAGAAAAAATATCACACTTTCTCTCTTGTCCAGCTTTTAAAGATTCACTCCATGTTTTTGTAGGGAGCAGAGTAATGGGTATACCAATCTCTTTTTCAAATAACTTAAAATACTCAGCACTTAAACCAATATGTTTTCCATTTTCCATTTTCTCAAAAGGCAACCAGTCTGGATCAATACACATTGTTATGTTTTTTTTACGACTTAGATAATTTTGCTCTTTTTGGGAGAATATACTACTTTTCTTTATATTCTCATCTTGCATGAAGGGTTGGAAAATATACTCATTTATATCAATATTGTTATTAATTAAATGATTTTGTTTGAATGTTTCAATTGTATATCTAATACGACCTTTGTCTAAAGTTCCAAGAGGAATAGATTTATACTGAATAATCTCTTCTATGGCATCTGCTTCATATCGTAGATGCTCTACTGACTTGTCTTTTGCATATTTACTTTTGATGATTTTTATCATTTCTTCTTTATGCTCAAGTGCATATTGCCAGCCTTTTAAGCTAGCTTCTTTAAATTTTATGACTCTAGCAGGATGTTTTTTTGCCTCTTTAGTATTAGTAAAGAGAATGTCCCCATACATATCTAAACCATAATTTGAAGGGTTGATAATATTTATATCTATCCCCTTTTGCTTAAAGTAAAAGGGTTCATTTGTAAGATATCCAGTATAAGCATCTGTATCGAGATTAATTAACTGTTCATAAGTTACTTTGTCTCTTTCTCTTTGCATATCAATATTAATATGCAAATTTTGAAGCATGAAAAGAATATTAAAAGCATCAGAATCTTTTTTGTAAAAGGTAAACCTTTTGCCTTCTAATTTATAAGGAGAATCTATTCCACTACTCTTGAGTGTAATGATTGTATTTGGTGAATGCTGAAATATTGGAGTAACAATGACAACAGGCTTATTATTTGCCTTGTAAAGATGTAGTACAGAATCAGCTATACCATATTCCGCTTCACCATCGATAACTTGTTCTATATTGTCCTTGCTTAAGTCTCTTTGTCTTATCTCAACATCAAGCCCAAGATCTTCATAAAAACCTTTTTCTTTTGCAGCATAATACCCCGCAAATTGAAATTGGTGTAGCCATTTTAATTGAAGGGACACCTTTTCGTTTGCATGAAGAGATAAGATTAATATAAAGAATAAGAGAAGTTTCATAAAGTACCTAAGAATATATATCATATATTTTACAGAATTTACACTAAGTATAAGGTTAAAAATTATCATATGTGATAATTCATTTTAAAAGTTTTAATTATATATAAAAGAATTTAGTGATAAAATTATCCATCAAGGGGATTATTATTTTTAAACATTATAAATTGTATTTGATTATATTAACAGTTTTTTTTCTTTTAGTATATTCTAGTTGGCAGTATATAAATTTTGTTATATCCAAAAGAGATGCCTTAGCTGAGTCAAAGCACAGCATTTTGGCACAATCTATGCAAGAAAAAGCCAGCAGTATGATTTTACAAAAACAAAAGTCCACTGTGGCAATTGCACTTACTATTGCTCTTAGTAATGATTTAGCATATGCTCTTAAACATAGAGATATAAATGAAGAATATTTCAAAGAACTTATCTTAAAAGTTAAAGAGAACACACTATATAAAAATATTTGGGTACAAATATTAGATGAAAATTTGATATCTTTATATAAAAGTTGGAGCGATAAAGAAGGAAGTAACCTTAGTAATATAAGAAGTGATTTAATCGAAATAGCTTTAACAAAAAAAGTAACTTATTCTGTTAGCATCGGTAACTTTGACCTTTCCATAAAAGCAATGGTACCTATTTTTAGTGAAAACAAGTTTCTAGGTATTATTGAAGTCATCTCACATTTTAACTCCATAACTCAACAGTTAAAAAAATATAATATTGACTCTGCAGTAGTACTTAAAAAAGAGTACAAGAAACAGCTTACATTTCCTTTTACAAAATTGTTTATAGATGATTATTATGTAGCAAATCTAGATGCTCCAAAAAAAATTAGAGATTATTTAAAAAAGCATGGAGTTGAAAATTACTTTAACAATTCGTATAAAGTTGAGAATGGTTATATTATTGCCTCTTATCCTATTAAGAATATAAATGCTAAAATTCTAGGTTACTTTGTTATGTTTAAAGAAGAAGCTAACTGCTCAAACATGGATTTAGATTTTTTTATGTTTAAGTGGCTTTCAGTTGGATTAATTGTTCTTATGAGTATAGCTATTGCTATTGCTATGGCACTGTTTTTTGCATATAAAAGCCAAAAAAAATATTACAAAAATATTATAGATTCTAGCAAGAACATTATACTTGTTAACAATAAAAAAGAGTTACTCCATGTAAATAAAATATTTTTTAAGTATTTCAACAGATATAAATCTTTTGAAGATTTTAAAAAAGAACACAAATGTATTTGTGAATTTTTTGTAGATGAGGATGGTTACTTACCAAGTGCAGTAAACAATCAGAACTGGGTTGATTATTTACTGCAAAACAAATCTACGAGCAATATTGCTAAACTTGATATTTTTGGAAAAATTTATTATTTTGCTATTAGTGCATCTAAAGTGTTAGAAGGAAAAAATCACTATAGCTTTGTCTTAACAGATATAACAATACAAGAAAATTATAATAAAAATTTAGAATTTCTGAGCAAAACAGATGTTTTGACAAATATAGGAAACCGTAGATTTTATCAAACTAAAATCAAAGAAGAAATCAATAGTGCAAAAAGATATAAGTATCCACTATCTTTAATAATGTTTGATATAGATTTTTTCAAACAAGTAAATGACAAACATGGTCACGGAGTTGGTGATGAAGTTCTTATTGAGTATTCAAAACTTATTGCTTCAGCCTTACGAGAGTCAGATATGCTTTTTAGAATAGGAGGCGAAGAATTTATGATAATTCTCACTCACACAACAAAAAATGAAGCACAAAAGGTAGCTGAGAAACTAAGAGTTAAAGTACAAGATTGTAAAAAAGTTATTTCTATAACCATGAGCTTTGGGGTTGTTGAGTATATAAGCGGAGAAAATGAAGACCATGTTTTTAAAAGAGTTGATGACGCTCTGTATAAAGCTAAAAAGAGTGGAAGAAATATAGTTATTGTAGGATGAAAATGTATTATGAAAATGAAATAAAAGCAATCAAACGCTCAGGAAGATTTAGAACTAGAGAAGTAGTAGATAATAATGTACTAGATTTTGCATCTAATGACTACTTGGGACTTTCACATAATAAATGTCTTCATGAAAGAACATGTCAAACCCTCTCAAAACTACCACTTCATAGCTCAAAAGCTTCGCTTTTAGTAAATGGTTATCATCAAATACATAAAGATTTTGAAGATGCACTAAAAGAGGCAAATGGATTTGAAGATGCTGTTGTCTTAGGAAGTGGGTTTAATGCAAATATTGCTCTTGTAGAAGCACTTGTACGAAAGGGAGATGAGCTTTTTATGGATGAGCTTTATCATGCATCTGGAGTTTTAGCATCTGGACTTAAAGGCATTAAGGTAAAGTTTTTTAAGCACAATGATATGAAAGAATTAGCCCAGATGCTCTCAAGCTCAGATGCAAGAAGAAAGATAGTCGCGGTTGAAGGAATCTATTCTATGGATGGTGATTTGGTAGATGCGGAAGTATTTAATATCTGTGACAATGCAAATGCTCTTCTTATAGTAGATGAAGCACACAGTAGTGGAGTAGTAGGTCATGAACTTATGGGTGTTTTTGACTTATATAAAGTGGCTATAAAACCTAACCATATAAAGATGGGAACTCTTGGAAAAGCTTATGGAAGTTTTGGAGCGTTTATCTTGGCATCTGAGCATATAATAGAGTATCTTATCAATCGTGCTAAACCTATTATTTACGCTACATCACTCTCTTTGTATGACACTTTACTCGCGCATAATTCTTTAGAACATATACTTTCTAATGTAAACTGTCTTAAAGGTGAAATAGCGGTTCGACAAAGAGTTGTTTATGAAGAACTTGGCATCGGGATTGAGGGCCTGATAGTTCCAATACTTATAGGCGATAATACCAAAGTCATAGATATAAAAAATAGACTCTTACAAAAGGGCTATGCAGTCGGTGGGATTAGACAACCAACAGTGCCAAGTGCAATCATAAGACTCATAGCTAGACTTGGTCAAAGTGAAGAAGAGTTAAGAGTTTTATGTAAAGAAATAAAAAGCATGACAATTTGAAATATTTAAGGAGAGAAAGTCATTTTTTTTGTACAATTGTGCCAACAAAAAGTTGGAGATAATTCTTGTATAAAATATCGCAAAGAAGATACCTTGGCAATAAAAACAGAATCTTGGGTTTTATAGATGAAATTATCAAAACTGAAATTGGTGATTTTAACTCTTTATGCGATATCTTCTCTGGAACTGGGGTTGTAGGTGCTTACTTTAATGCATCTGAGAAGAAAATAATCTCAAACGACTTACTTTACAACAACTACATTTCATTAAACGCTTTTTTAAATTCTGAATCTTATGATGAAACTAAACTTTTGAAAATTATAGAAGAATTTAACAGCATGAAAATTGAGCAAGATAATTACTTCTCAAAAAACTTTGGTGATAAATATTTCTCTAAAGAAATAGCTAGAAAGATAGGCTTTATAAGAGAGAAGATCAGAGACTTATTTGTTGATAATTCTATTACAAGAAAAGAAAAAGACATCTTACTTACTTCTTTAATGTACTCAGTTGATAGAATTGCAAATACGGTTGGCCATTATGATGCTTATATAAAAAAAGATATCAGAACCCAAGAATTGGTGATGAAGATGCTAGACATCAACTCAGATGCAAACACCAATAATGAAGTCCATAATAAAGACGCAAATCTTTTAGTTAGAGATATAGAATGTGATGTTTTATATCTTGACCCACCCTACAACTCTAGACAATACTGTGATGCTTACCATCTTCTTGAAAACCTATCTTTATGGAAAAAACCTGAAGTTTTTGGAGTGGCAAAAAAATTTGACAGAACAAAGATAAAAAGTGACTACAGCAAAAAAAGTGCGGCTGAAAGTTTTGACGACCTAATACAAAACGCAAAATGTAAATACATCCTACTTTCCTACAACAACATGGGAGAAAAAGGCAACTCAAGAAGTAACGCAAAAATCAGTGATGAAGAAATCATAAAAAGCATGTCAAAACGCGGTGAAGTAAAAGTTTTTGAAAAAGACTATAAAGCTTTTACTACGGGAAAAAGTAAGCATAGCGATAATAAAGAGAGAGTTTTTTTTGTAAAGGTTAAGGCTTGAGTAAAGCTTGGTCTATCTCTACTACAGTTAGAAACCCTGAGAGACTTCGTAATTTTTTAATAACTTTAAAAGAGATGCAAAATGCTGAGTGGACAAAAGAGACTCAAGTAGAATTTCAAGTTAGGCTTATAAAAAACAGATTTTACGGTTTTGCAAATGCTCAGTTTTATAATGGACTTTCACAAGCTCAAATAGACCTTCTTGATGATATAAATAATAGCATCTCTTATGTAGATGCTAAAAAGATTTTAATTGCGAAAAATTATGTAGATGCGGATATGAGAGGAAGAAACTCTTTTAAACCTCTAGAGAAGATTGGACTGGCATCTATTGTTGATAAAAAGATTAAAATCACTTCTCTTGGAGAGTATCTACTAAGCGAAAATTACGATTTTGGTGAACTTTTTTTTAAAAGTTTTCTAAAGTGGCAATATCCCAACCCTGTAGATAGAGATTTTAGAGATACTGAGATCTATAATCTTAAGCCATTTATTTTAACTCTGCATCTCATAAATGAAGTAAATAAGTTATGCAAATCAAAAGACGTAAATGCAGTTGGCATCTCAAAAACAGAGTTTGAAATCTTTGGACAAACTTTGCTAAATTATAAAGACTTAGAGATACAAGCTAAAACTTTAGTCGAGTTTAGATTGGCACTCAAAGCACTTAATACTCACAAAGAAAAAAAAGAATTTACTCAAAAATATATAGAAGAGTTTTTATCAGACTTTACAAATATTGACCATAATAATCTAAGTGATTATGCGGATAACACTATAAGATACTTTAGACTGACAAGGCTCATCTACATTCGTGGTGGTGGTTTTTATATAGACCTTGAACCAAGAAGAATGGTGGAGATAAATGCACTTTTAGAAACTTATGATGGAAGTAGTGAAAACTTTACAAAAGAAAAATATATAGAATATATTTCAGATATAAACTTGCCTGTTTTACCTTGGGAGAGTGCATCTGAGCAAAAGAAAATCTCAGATGCTATAAAGCTAGATATACAAAAACTTGAAACACAACTACAGATGCAAGAAGTTCTAGATTCAAAGAGTGTTGAAGAATTAAGAGTGTATAGAAAAAAACTCCAAAACTTAAAGATAAAAAAAGAGCTTCAACATATTTCAAAAATTGATGAAACAATAGATGCTCTAATTAACATAAGAAACCTAGATTTAAAACCAAGTATAGCGCTTGAGAAGTACATTACAATGGCTTTAAATATTATCAACGATGCAAAGGAAATAAGAGCAAATTCTTTGGTTGGAGATGATAATGAGTTTATATTTACAGCTCCCGCAAATAAGCCAGATATTGAGTGTTTTTATGAAAGTTTTAATAGCATCTGCGAAGTTACAATGCTAAACGGAAGAGACCAGTGGCATAATGAAGGTCAACCTGTTATGAGACATTTTAGAGATTTTGAAAAAACATCTGAGCATGAAAATAACTACTGCCTTTTTGTAGCTCCAAAACTTCACCGCGACACTATAAATACTTTCTGGTTTTCGCTAAAATACGAATACGAAGGAACTAAGCAAAAAATAGTTCCATTTACGATAAATCAAATTATAGAAATTTTAGAAGTCATTAAAGAACTAAAAGAAAACGGCGTTGTATTCTCGCATCTACAGTTTAAAAATTTAATGGATGAGATAGTTGCTTTAAAAGACTGTGTGAGTAATTCTGATGATTGGTTAAGAGCTATACCAGAGCAAATAAATAAATTTAAGAGAGAAGTTTTATGAAGTTAAATCAAATATATAACGCCGACTGCATTAAAACTTTACAAGATGCAAAAAAAGTAGAAAAAGAGAGTGTTCAGTTGATTTTTGCAGATCCTCCATACAATTTATCAGGTAATGCTTTAAAGTCTACAGGAAGTAAAACTGGTGGTGATTTTACTATGGTAAATGAAGACTGGGATAAGATGGAAGAGACAGAATTTGTTAACTTTACAAATGACTGGGTGAAGGCTTCTTTTAATGTGTTAAAACCTAATGGTTCTATCTTCATAGCCTGTTCTTACCACAATATGGGTGAGTCGATTATGAGTTTAAAGTTAAATGGATTTGATATCAAAAATATTATAACATGGAACAAATCAAATGCGATGCCAAACCTTACACGCAGGGTTTTGACACACACTACAGAGTTTGTTATCTGGGCTGTTAAAGGTAAGGGTTGGATATTTAACTACAATATTTTAAAAGAGTTAAATCCTGAAAAACGCAAAGATGGAACTGATAAGCAGATGCGAGATATCTGGACTATGCCTTTATGCCAGGGAAAAGAGAGACTTCGCGATGAAGATGGTAAAAAAGCTCTGCATCCAACACAAAAACCAGAAGAACTTTTAAAGAGAATCATACTTGGTTTCTCAAATGAAGGAGATCTTATATTAGACCCATTTGGTGGAAGTGGCACTACCCCTTTTGTAGCCAAGAAGTATAAAAGAAATTTTATAGTGATAGAGCGTGAGAAAAAGTACGCAGATGCTATACAGCAGAGAGTAAGTTGAGTATTACTAGAAATTGGATAAAATAAACAATGAATATTTCTAAACTGCAAATTACTTTCAAAGATAAAATCTTAGTAGATATAGCTTTTAAAATAAATTCTTCTTTAGCCCTTGTTGGACAAAGTGGAAGTGGTAAAAGTTTAACTCTAAAAGCACTTTTGGGAATGTTGCCAAGTAGTATGAAGTGTGAGTTGGAAGTAGATGCAGAGTTTGAACTTAAAGTAGGCAAAGATATTTCCTTTGTTCCTCAAAACCCTTTTACAGCACTCTCTCCACTTACGAAAATAAGAAAACAATTTTTCGTAGATGATGCTAAAATAGAAGAACTTTTTGCACAGGTTGATTTAGACATAACTTTAGCAGATAGGTTTGCTCCTGAGCTTTCCGGTGGACAGCTTCAAAGAGTAGTTCTTGCAATGGCATTAGAGCAAAATCCTAAGCTTATGCTTTTAGATGAGCCAACAACGGCACTGGATCCTCAGACAAGAATTTTAATCTTGGACTTGTTAAGAGCACTACAAGAAAAGCATGGATTTAAGATGCTTTTCGTAACACACGATATGAACTCCGCAAAAGCCATTTGCGAAGATATTTGTGTTCTTAAAAATGGCAAAATTGTAGAAAGTGGAAATATGAAAGATATCTTAGAACTACCAAAAGAAGAATATACAAAAACACTAATAGATGCAAACTTTGCAAATAGGGAATTTAGAAAATGAATAAACTTAAAAATATATTTTTAAGCATATTGCTACTTGCTTTTATATCTCCATTTTTACTTTTGGGGTATTTCCTAAGTGCATACAACTATGATATCTCCGAATTAACTGACTATAAGCCTGATTTAACAACTAGAATCTACGATAAAAATGGCGATAAGATAGCAAATATCTTTGACAAAAAGCATAGATATTATGCCTCTTTTGATGAGATTCCTCCAAGAATCATTGAAGCGCTTGTAGCCATTGAGGATACAACCTTTTTTGAGCACCCAGGTATTAACATAGATGCTATTTTTCGTGCTGCTATAAAAGTTATAAAAGCAGGAAGCGCAGTCGAGGGTGCGAGTACTATTACTCAGCAACTTGTTAAAAATGTACTTTTGACTAGAGATAAAAAGTTATCTAGAAAGATAAAAGAAGCTATTTTTGCTTTAAAGGTTGAACAGTCTTTAACTAAAGAGAAGATTCTAGAGTGCTACTTAAACGAGATATATTATGGGCATGCTTACTACGGTATAAAAACTGCAGCTGATGGTTATTTTCATAAAAAACTTGCTGATTTGACTTTGAAAGAAATGGCTATTTTAGTTGGACTTCCAAAGGCACCAAGTACTTATGCTCCGACTAAAAACTATGAAATTTCAATGGGTAGAGCAAACAGAGTCGTTTCTAGAATGTATACTCTTGGTTGGATAGATGAAATTGCATATCAAGAAGCACTAGAAGAAAACCCAGAAGTTTTTGATGACACACTTACTCAAAACAAAGCACCTTTCATAGTCGACGAAGTTGCAAGACGTGCATACAGACTTGGTATAAAAGATATGAAGACTGGTGGTTATGAAATACAAACTACGATAGATATTAGACTTCAAGAAGAAGCTAGAAAAGCTCTAAAAAGTGCTTATGATAAATCACTAAAGAGAATAGAAGGTTATAAAGCAAGGGAAGCAAAGATAGTTGAGAGAAATCCTGAATATGAAATCTCTGCAGATGCAAACACTACACTTTTAAATGGAGCATTAGTTTCACTTGATTCTTCAACAGGGGATATCTTAGCACTTGTGGGAAGTGTTGATTATACAATTTCTTCATACAATCGTGCAACTCAAGGAAAAAGACTTCCTGGATCTGCATTTAAACCCTTTATATATCAAGTTGCTGTAGATTTAGGTTATTCTGGAGCTACTGAACTTGTCGATATTTCAAGAACTTACAAGTATGAAAAAGATGGTGAAGAGCTAAAATGGCAACCTATGAATTATGAGAAAAATTATAAGGGTTTAGTTAGTTTAAGAGAAGCCCTTGTTCATTCTCGAAACCTTGCTACTATAAACCTTGTAAATGACATAGGATTGCAACAACTTCTCAGAGAGTTAGATAAATTTGGTATCAAAAATCTTCCTCGTGATTTATCTATTGCACTTGGGACAATCTCTGTTTCGCCTTTAGAACTTGCAAAATACTATACATCTTTTGCAAATAGTGGCTTACAGGTACAGCCGAATCTAATCAGCTCTATAAATAAAAATGCAAACACTATTTATAAAAAAACTGAAGAAACTCACTTTATAACTGAAGCAACACAAGCCTTTATTATGACAACGATTTTAAGAGATGTAATAAATAGGGGAACTGGTAGACGAGCAGGAGTATCAGGAATAGAGCTTGCTGGCAAAACAGGAACAACTAACAATAATATAGATGGTTGGTTTGCTGGGTATTCCCCAACTATAGAGACTGTAGTTTGGTTTGGTAATGATGACAACACTCCGATGCACAGATGGGAAACTGGTGGTAAAATAGCTGGTCCGGCTTTTTCTCAGTACTATGAGAATCTAATAAGACTTTATCCACAAATTCAAAGAGAGTTTGTTGCCCCTGAAGGAATTGTAGAAGTTGATATTGATGGAAAGAAAGAGTATTTCAGTGATATATCTAAACCCCCAAGAGCAGAACATGAAGTAAACCCAGAAGCTGAGTTGTTATTTTGACAGGTGAAGTTCTGAACTAATACTTAGAAGTAGTAACCAACTCTTAGAGAAGCATAATTATCACTAGCTGTATCGCTAAGTCCATAGGCATAGTTTAAAGTTGTAAACCAGTTAGCATCTATGGTATAAAAGCCATTTATAGAAATGGTGTTAATAATATCTACATCTTTGTACATGCTATCACTGCTATTAAAAGCTCCGCTTATATAAATTACAGAAGTAGGATAGAAACCTAAACCTAAATTATAAGAGCTTGTATTTTGATGTGAAATTCCTTCTTCAACTATATCATCATTATTTATGATTGTGTAGCTAAAACCTCCGAATACATTTGCATTGTCAAGCTTATAACTAAGACTAGTAGATGCAATGATATCTGTATTGTTATTGTTCAAGTCTGATTCATATGTAGGAATAATGGCACCAGCACCAAGGCGAAGAGTTAGATTTTCTATAGGTATGAGCTTGTAATAAACACCTATAAAAGAATCGTTTGTTCCGCTGTCGTTGTATGTAGCACTTTGAGAATTATAATATGATGTACTTGCTTGAAGAGAAAAGTTTTTATAGTAATAGTCGATCTGTAAGCCTTGTGAAATATTATCTGTATTTTCAAGAGTTTCATAGCTTGTTTGTGAATAATTTATACCAAAAACCATATCAAAGTGATGCGGAGATAGTAAACTTTTTGTGGTGCATCCACTACTGTTTACTAAATCGCTAAATGGCGTCTTTGGACATTTATCCATTTCATCTTCAACACCATCCATATCATAGTCACTATATGAAAAAAGTGAGAGTGATATTGTAAGTAGTAAAAGTAATGTTTTAATCATGTTTAATCCTTTTATACCGCTGCATTAGCAGCGATATAGTTATCTATTTATTACCAAATTTATGTTGACCTTGTCCGCCTATTCCACCGTTACCAGCACCTCCGCCAAGTCCGTTCTGTTGTCTAACTTGAGTTCCTACTTGTGTTTGCATGTCTTCTGTCTGTTGCATCAAATGAAGACCAAGACCTTGTCCTGTCTGAGTTGCAGATGGAACTTGTTCTCCATCTATACATGTAGCACGAAGCTCACTAATAGCAGCTGCTCTTTCTTCTGTAGTTAATGTAGATAGAGTCTCTTTAAACTCATTTACAAGTATTACCCTATCTTCTGGAGTTGCAGCAGCTATACTTGCTATTTGCTCATCTATAGTATCTGCACCTAATGTTAATGTTGTTAACAACATTAAAGTTGCTGTAAGTGTTAAAGTTCTCATCTTAAATCCTTTTCTTTTTTGATACTGCAATTATCGCACAAGAGTATTAGTTGTATGTAAGTCTACTGTTAGCGAAGTGTTAATTTTGAAAGATCAAGGGAAAAGGTAGTCCCTTCACCTATCTCACTCTTAACATTTATATTCATACCAAGCTCATCACATAGTTTTTTAACTATGTTAAGACCTATTCCTAGGCCTCTATCTTGTTCTTTATAAAACCTGTCAAAGATCTTTTTAGGATTATTTATTCCTTTTCCTGAATCTATGACATTTAGAACTTTGGTATTTTCCTCATACACTATATTTACAAAACCATCTTTTTTATTATACTTAGCAGCGTTTGTAAGTATGTTACTTAATATACGGGAGAAGGCTTCTTTACTTGTTGTGAGTTTTATATCTTTTACATCTACACTAAAGTATAGGTCTGTATAATTCTTTTCTAATAAATATACTTGTTCTTTAAGTACATTTATTAAGTTAAATTCTTCTTTTTGCATATCATGATTTTGCAAGTAGGAGCGTAGATGCTGCTGTAGTGAAAGTATATTTTCTACACTTTTCTCGATTCTATCTATTTTTTCATTTTTACCAATTTCTCTTTTTAACATAGAACTATTCAGACGTAATGTAGAAAGTGGTGTATTAAAATCATGGAGTATGTCTTTTGTAAACGCTTGAGTAAGAAGAAGAGCATTTCTAAGAGGATAGAGTGCATAAATTGAAAACACTATAGAAAGGATAAATACTATGAATAACACAGAAGAAAATCTCCATATGTTATCCTTTTTTAATTGACTGATAGCCTTGTTGTACTTAGCACTATCTAAACGAAGAAGCATAATGTTTTTTGTAGATTTTGGTATAGGATAGTAACTGCTTAGACCATTTTCATCTTTATATAAAGAGTATAGTTTTTCTTCATGGTGTTGTACAAAATCTATATAAAACTGCTTACACTTTAAATCAAAACTACATACTCTCATCTCTGAAAATAATTTCTCATCTAGTGTTTGAACTTCTTTTGTAAAGTTAATATAAAAGAGAGTTGCTATTAATAGACTAAGTGATGTAAAAAACAATAAAAAGCTTTTTAAAAATGATTCTCTTTCAAGTCTATTCAATAATATATCCTATTCCTCTGAGATTTTTTATATCAAGTTCTGTAGTTTGTTTTAGCTTTGCTATGGCTACTCTTAATCCTGTTGGTGAAGGCTTTTCTAAACATTCTAAAAGTAGATCTTTATCTAGAACTTTACCAATATTTTGTATAAAGATGTCAAAAAGTTTTTCTTGCACTTCTCCAAGTACTAAGATGTGAGAATCTTTTTTTAGTATTTTTGTTTTAGGGTCATACTCTAGATTTTTGTATTTAAGAACTGAGCTCTTTGATTCAAGTTTTGCATTGACTCTTATGAGCAGTTCTTCTGGAAAAAAAGGTTTTTTGATGTAGTCTTGAGCCCCAATCTCAAAAGCTTTTGAGATTGATTCTAAGTCTATTAAAGCACTTATAAAAATTGCTTGTGTTTTATCCTCAGCATCTCTAAGACTCTTTAGTAATTCAAGTCCATTAATATCAGGCACATTTATGTCAAATACATAAAGGTCAAAACTATTTTTGTAAGTCTCATCTATAGCGGAGTTTCCAGATGTAACTAAAGTAACATCATAACCCTCACTTATCAAAAGTTCTTGTAAAGTTTGTGCTAATAGTATATCATCTTCAAGGAGTAGTATTTTTTTGCTCATATCTTATTATAAGATATGAGTATTAGTGGAGTGTTAACGAGAAATGATTAGTCTTTTTTATCTTCAGATTTATTAAGAGATTTAATGTTGATTTTTCTTCCAACTTTTTTTGGAGGATAACCTTCTTCTCTTTGTGATCCATCATGGCGGTGATTTCTATCTCCACTTTTTCCTGAGAAAATAGCTTTTCCATTTTCATCTTTACCTAGGTACTTATTTGGAGTTTTATCTTTTTTTGCCCACTTGTCATCTTTCTTAAAATCTTTCTTAAAGTCTTTTTTGAAATCTTTCTTGTCGTCTCTTTTGAAATCTTTTTTAAAGTCTTTTCTATCGTCAGATTTGTATTCTCTTTTTGGTTCTGGTTCCCCAGTTTCTTTGTCATAACGTTTTTTAGCTTCTTCTTTTATTTGACTTTGAGTCATTCTTTTTGGGGCTGGTCTTGAGTCTGTTTTTGGCTTTTCAATAACTACATATCCAAAATCTTCTATAATATCTTGTTTAATAACACGACCTAAAAGAGTTTCGATTGGGTAAAGTAGTTTTTGTTCAGTTTCATTGATTAAAAGAAGTGCTCTTCCCGTTGTATGAGATAATCTTGCTATATATATAATAGCTTTACCTGGAACATCTAAACTTATAAGCAAGTCACAAGTAATACTTTCATCTTTTATAAGTGTTTTATCATCTATAACTTGTACATTTTCTAGTTCTTCAGAGTTGTTATCTTTCAAGAATTCTTCAACGACTTTTGTATCTAGAGATGTTACAACGATGATTTTATCGTTTTTATTATCAGATATTAGTTTGTTTACTAGAGATAATTTCTTATCATTAGGACATGGATGAACGCGGTGGTTGTTTGGTTTGATTGGAGTTGACATAAGAAGTCCTAAGTAAGAAATTATAATATTGTTGAAATTATATCTTACTCACGCATAAAGTATGCTACGATTTATCATCAAAAAAACTTTTTAGTGATTTTTAAGAAGATTTGGAAGATCAGAAATTTTCTTTATTCTGTACGTAGCATCTGAGAAGTCATGTGTTGAAGTAAACTTATTATGTACAATAACGCATTCTATTTTAGCATTTACAGCAGAACTAAGACCTCTTTGTGAATCTTCTATAACTAAACACTCTTCTCTTGAGGCATTAAACTTCTTAATGCCTGCCAAGTAAGGATCAGCAAAAGGTTTTGCACGTGGATATTCTTCGACACATAAAGAAAAATCCATAAACTTTATAATGTCTCTATTGTTATGAATAAGGTCAAAATCTACTCTTCTTGAAGTAGTGATGATTCCCATTTTATACTCTTTTTTTAACTCTTCAAGAGTATCAACAACACCATCTATTTCAATATCTTGAGTACTTATAAATTCTCTGTAGTAAATATCTCTTCTTTTTCTTTGTGCATCTATAACAGTCTGTGAAATATTTTGCGCCCTAGCAACTTCCCAAGCATTCCCACCTCTTGCCATTATTTCCATATAGACATCAAAAGAAAGTTGTATATCTATCTCTGCGAGAGCTTTGACATTTGACTCATAGTACCACTGTTCAGTCTCAACAAGTACACCATCATTGTCAAAGAGAAGAAACTTTTTCACTATATTAATTGCTTCTTCACAAATTCCATATAG
>JBLIEY010000001.1:0-74927 GCA_047633475.1 Sulfurimonas sp. | reverse complement strand
TCGTGACCACGGTGGAATTATTTTTATTGATTTACGCGACAAAACAGGTCTTATTCAACTAACATGTGACCCAGAAGACAGCGCAGAGTCTCATAAAATAGCTAATGGTGTTCGTGATGAATACGTTTTAATAGTAAAAGGTAAAGTTCGTCTTCGTGGTGAAGGTCTAACAAATCCAAAGCTAAAAACTGGTGCTATTGAGATTATCGTTACTGAACTTGTTATCGAGAATAAAAGTGCTCCAGTTCCTTTTGTTATTGGTGATCCTAATGTTGGTGAAGAAACAAGACTTAAGTATCGTTACTTAGAACTTCGTGATCCTGCGGTGTATGAGACATTTCGTCTTCGTTCTAAAGCAGCAATCGCAGCGAGAAATGTTCTAGATGCTAATGGCTTCTTAGAAGTTGAAACTCCTATATTAACTAAGTCTACTCCAGAGGGCGCTAGAGATTATCTAGTTCCATCTCGTGTTCACAGTGGTGAGTTCTATGCTCTTCCACAATCACCACAGCTTTTCAAACAGCTTCTAATGATTGGCGGATTTGACCGTTACTTCCAAATAGCAAAATGTTTCCGTGATGAAGATTTAAGAGCTGATAGACAGCCTGAGTTTACTCAGATAGATGTTGAGATGAGTTTTTGTAATCAAGAAGATGTAATCAAAGTTGCAGAAGACCTTCTTGTAGCTATGTTTAAAGCTTGTAACATTGACGTAAAAGGTAACTTTAACCGTATCACTTATAACGATGCTATGGAATTTTACGGTTCTGACAAACCAGATATGAGATACGACCTTAAAATGGTTGACGTTATAGACATCTTTGAGAGATGTGATAATGAAATCTTTACTAACATTGCTAAAAAGCCACATGTTAACCGTATTAAAGCGCTTAAAGTTCCTGGTGCTGACTTAGTATTTTCTAAGCGTGAAATGAAAGGATTTGAGACTTTTGTTCGTCAATTTGGCGCACATGGTCTTGGTTATTTTCAAATGAAAGAAGATGGTCTTAAAGGCCCACTTATCAAATTCTTCACTGAAGAAGACATTGCACTTCTAGTTGAGAGACTTGATATGCAAGTTGGGGATGTTGTATTTTTTGGTGCAGGTGAGAAAAAAACTGTATGGGATTATATGGGTAGATTTAGAAACTTTATTGCAGAACATGAGAAGATGAATCTTTGTGACCCAGATGCTTTTGAATTTATATGGGTAGTTGACTTCCCAATGTTTGAAGTAGAAGACGGTCGTGTTAAAGCACTTCACCATCCATTTACACAACCTAAAGATACTGATAAAGAAGATGTTGAAGAGATAGAGTCTATCGCTTATGACATCGTTCTAAACGGTACTGAGCTTGGTGGTGGTTCTATTCGTATTCACAAAGAAGAAGTACAAAATGAAGTATTTAAACTTCTAGGAATCGAAGAAGAAGAAGCACAAGAAAAATTTGGTTTCTTGCTAGATGCACTTAAGTTTGGAGCACCTCCACATGGTGGTTTTGCTATGGGCTTTGACAGAATGATGATGCTTATCACTAAAAAAGCAAGCATCCGTGACGTTATTGCATTCCCTAAAACACAAAAAGCTTCTTGTGTTCTTACAAAAGCTCCAAGTCCAGTTGATAATACTCAACTACGTGACCTTCATATCCGTCTGCGCGAACAAGTAAAAGCTTAATCTTAACTATGAAAAAACTATTTTTAATTATCGGAGCTCCTGGCTCTGGTAAGACTACAGATGCAGAGTTAATAGCTGAACAAAGCAATGAAATAACACATTACTCTACTGGCGATATGCTTAGAGCAGAAGTTGCAACTAAAAGTGAACTTGGACTTGAAATAGAAAAGTATATTTCTAAAGGTTTAATAGTTCCTATACAAGTAGCTATTAAGACCATCACTAATGCCATCAAAAATGCTCCTACTGACATAATTATTATAGATGGTTATCCTAGAAGCATGGAACAGTTAAATGCTTTAGATGAGTATCTAAAAGGCGATTCGTCTTTAGAGCTGACAAGCGTTTTAGAAGTGCACGTAAGCGAAGATACTGCAAGAGATAGAGTTCTTGGTCGTGCTCGTGGCGCTGATGACAACACAGAAGTCTTTGACAACCGTATGAAAGTCTACACCCAACCTCTTGAAGACATACAAGCTTTTTATACTACTAAAAATATTTTAAAAGTAATTTCTGGCGAAGGAACTATTGAAGATATAGTTACTGAGATGGGAACTTTCGTACACTCCAAAATATAAGTTCTACTCTATGTTCCCAAATTATCTTTGGGAACTCTAATTCTATAAAATATAATTTTATGACATAATATATGATTACTCATTATTTTATAGTATAAATATTTCTTATAAATGGGTCTTTCTTTTAAAACAACTATGTTAAAATTCAACGAATTTAATGTTCTTAATATAATTGAGATTAAAAATAAAAAGGTTTTTCTATGAAAATAAGTGCTAATTATGTAGATATTAAAAATAGACAAATTTTTCCAGCTACGCTAGTAATAGAAGATAAAAAAATAAAGAGTATTCACAAGAATAATGAAGTGTATCAAAACTATATAATCCCTGGTTTTGTTGATGCACATATCCATATAGAAAGCTCAATGTTAGTTCCCACAGAATTTGCAAAAATAGCCCTTTCTCATGGAACTGTGGCAACGGTATGTGATCCTCATGAAATAGCAAATGTACTTGGGGTAGAAGGGGTTGAGTATATGATAGATAATGCTAAAAAATCATCTTTAAAGTTTAACTTTGGTGCTCCTTCTTGTGTTCCAGCTACTGCTTTTGAAACCTCTGGTGCGACTATAAATTCTAAAGATATAAAAGAATTACTTGCTCGAGATGATATAAGTCATCTTAGTGAAATGATGAATTACCCTGGTGTTATCTATGATGATGCCGAAGTAATAGCAAAGATAACGTATGCAAAACAAGCAAATAAGCCTATTGATGGGCATGCACCCGGACTTGTTGGGGGAAATCTAGATAAGTATATAGATGCAGGTATATCAACCGACCATGAAGCTTATAGTTACGAAGAAGGTTTAGAAAAAATCAAAAAGGGAATGAAGATTCTTATCAGAGAAGGCTCTGCTGCGAAAGACTTTGACTCACTTATAGATTTACTCAAAGATTATAGTGACAGTTGTATGTTTTGCAGCGATGATAAAAATCCTAATGATTTAATAAAAGGGCATATAGATGAGCTCGTTAAAAGAGCTGTAAAAAATGGTTATAACAAATTTGATGTTTTACAAGTTGCTTGCATCAATCCAGTTGAACACTATAATTTAGACGTTGGATTATTACAAGAAAACGATAAGGCAGATTTTGTAGTTGTTGACTCATTAGATGAATTTAACGTTATAAAAACATTTATAGATGGTGAGTTAGTGTATGAAAAAGGTAAAACTATCTTTGAATCATTAAAGATAGAAATAGTAAATAATTTTAACACCAATAAAAAAAATATAGAAGATTTTAGAATTAAATTTCAAAATGATAGTATCAAAGTTATAAAAGCGATGGATAGAGAACTATTGACAAAAGTGCTCGAGAAAAAGCCAAAAGTAGTTGATGGTTTTGTAGTGAGTGATTTAGAAAAAGATATTTTAAAGATTGCTGTTATAAATAGATATAAAAATGAAGAAGTAGCAGTTGCATTTATAGAAGGTTTTGGCTTAAAAAGTGGAGCAATAGCTTCAAGTATAGCACATGATAGTCATAATATTATAGTTGTTGGTTGTGATGATGAGTCTATACTTAAAGCTGTGAATATAGTTATAGAAAAAAAAGGTGCTATTGTTGCTCTTAACGCTAGTAAAGAGCATATACTAGAACTTAAAATAGCTGGATTGATGTCTGATAAAGATGCTTCAACAGTAGCAAAACAGTATAAAAAGATAAATTCTTTTGTAAAAGATGAATTAAAGTCGAACCTAAATTCGCCGTTTATGACTCTTTCCTTTATGGCGCTCTTGGTTATCCCTGATATAAAACTAGGAGATATGGGACTTTTTGATGGGACTAATTTTCAATTTACAAATATTTTTACTAAAAATAGCCCAGAGTAAAACACTAAGAAAAGAGAAAACATATGAAAAATTTACTACAAAATAATGAACTAATATTGATGGAAATGTCAGTTGTAGAAGTACTACGAAGACTTAAAGATATAAAACTACATGAAACACTTTTAATTTCACCCCTTTTATATAACGAGAAAGCATCTAAATCACTTCAAGAAATATACCAAACATATATCAGCGGAGCTATTTCGGCAGAATTGCCTATCTTACTATGTACTCCAACTTGGAGAGCAGATAAATCAAGAGTTTTAAATTCTGACGTAAATCATAAAATAAATATAGATAATGCTCATTTTCTAAATGAGATAAAAAAAGCAAATCCTCAGCATCTAGATAAAATAAAAATAGGAGGATTAATTGCTCCTAAAAATGACTGCTACAAGCCTGAAGAAGGATTATCTAGTAAAGATGCCCAAGAATATCATGAATGGCAAATAAATGAACTAGTAGAAGGTGGAGTTGATTTTCTTATAGCTGAGACTCTTCCAAATGTTCAAGAAGCTCTTGGAATCGCAAAAGCTATGGAGAAAAGTAAAACTGACTATATCATCAGTTTTGTTATTTCTAAAGATGGATATATACTTGATGGTACTTCTCTTTTAGATGCAATAGAGCTTATAGACTCTCAAACAACTACAAAGCCCCTTGGCTACATGGTTAACTGCTCATACCCAACATTTTTATGTGCAGACAAACAACCTAAAGAACTTTTTTACAGACTAATAGGTTTCTTAGCTAATGCTTCTTCTCTTGATCATTGTGAACTTGAAAATGCAGATAACTTAGAGTCTGAGAGTGTTAGTGATTGGGGAGATGAAATGATTAAGCTATATAAAAATCATGGAGTTAAAGTTCTTGGTGGATGCTGTGGAACTACAGATGAACATTTAAAATATATAGATACTCATGCGGAGCGAAAAATATAGTTTTTTAAATGCTTATTGTGTAATTCTTATATATTACTCATATTTACGACCATTATATTCTAAGTAACCACCAGCATGACGGTTTTGTGGATCATGATGAGTCCAATGTACAACTCCACCCTTAGAGTTACTTTCATATTCTCCACAAAACTTTACTAAGCCACCTTTTTGAAGCGAATATATTTTTGGTGCTAAGTCTATGTTATGGGCAACTAATAATGTTCTTCCAGAGGTTTGTTTTATAATAAACCTTTGATGACGACTCCCTTGGTTGTCATCACTAAGTAGTTTAACAACTCTCCCAGAATCACACATCTGTGTACCAGCATATATTTCAAAACTAATAAGTAATACTAAAAGTATTTTTTTCATTTTAAATTCCAATCTTTATTTTTGTTTTTTAAACCTCCATCTTAAAAGTGGAGATTCATTCACTGGGGTGTAGTTTGTGCTTCCTTTTTTTTGTTATATGTTATTATATATATTTTTCATTAATGAAGTTCCAACTATTGTTGTAGCTAAAATTTCAGCTTTTTCAACTTGAGTTAATTGTTTATTATCTTTTAAAAAACCTTCATGTGCAATATTATTTCTATATTTTCTAATTTGATTTATTTTTATTAATAATTCTTTTTCAATTCCTGAAATAGCATTTGCTTTACATATTAAGTTTATAATATAGTTTAATTGATGACTGTATGTCGCTCCAGTTGATAGAAATTCTTCGACACTTTTTTTAGCTTTATCTTTATTAAACTCTTTAAAGCAAATTTTGCCTATGATTGTTTCTAGCGCTCTGTTTGTATTCATAATTAAATCTATCTGGTTGTTGTCTATATAATTATGTATGGAACTTAAAAGGTTTTTATCTGAAATATCATCAAGTTTTTCTATCCATTGAAGCATTACTGTTAACTTGTTCTCTTGACTATTTTCATCTAGTTGGAATAAATCAACAAGATAATATGTTAACTTATTATCCTCATGTTGAAACCTATGTCTTGGATTGTTTCCATGAAGTTCTAATGGAAATAATTTCCCGTTAGGTGTTAAGTGAATATCCAATATATCAACATTCTCTGGTATATCTGCTTCATTTAAATATATGTCATTTAGCTGTTGTTCTTTTACATTCACAGAGAATGTATAGCTTTTTGAACCTAGTATATAATAGATGTTATTAAAAAAGTTTTCTTCAATGTCTTTTGTTAGGTTTTTTAATGCATCAATTTGGTTCTGATATATAGAATTAGTATGACACATGTCACAATTAATTCCTTTTCTTATAAAGTATAAATCAGCTAAGTAAGATGAATGGCATTGTGATGCATAAAAGCTTGAAGTGTATTTTCGACAACTAGGACAAATATAGTGATTTATTTTATTATATTCAATTTGGCTTTTATATATAGGGCTTTCAATTTTAACTTTTCTACTGTCATAAACTTTTTGAATATCTTTTAATCGCTTTTCTTCATCTTGTTCTATAGTTTGAAGTTTTTTTTCTACCAAGATATCTATCCTTAATTTTTATATGTTGTTATTTTTGTAATGATATAACGCTTTATTCAAACACATTATATACATAAAAACCTTAATGCGAAAAAATAACATTTAGATTATATATATGTTAAAAAAAGAGAATTATAGTAGATGCTTGGCATAATCTAAAATATTTTTATAAAGGTTTATAGTGGCACGAATACTCTTGGTCGAGGATGACCAAATACTTTCCGAAACATTGCTAGAGTTACTTGAAAATTATGGTTATGAGCTTACTCTTGTTAAAACTGCTAACGAAACTCTAGATGCTACTTATTCAAATGAATTTGAACTTATGCTTATGCTTTTGGATGTAAACATACCTGATTAAAATGGCTTTAAACTACTGCAGATGTTAAGAAGTGAAAAAAGCTTTTTATAGATGTATCAATTGTTATTTATGGTAGATTTTATATAATCCCCCAATAATACCAAATAATATTATTAGGGGTATGTTGAGATTAATCTTCTTCTTTAAATCCGAAGTCTTCTTCGTCACCTTTTTGAGCTTCTAAAATATCGTCTATAATTTCTTTGGCTTCATCTTCATCAATATCACCACTTTTGATATCCTCTAGAACATCTTGTAAGTCTGCTTTAAATTCACGAAGTTCTTCTATCTCTTCTTTCGCGTCATCACTAGCATCTTTATTATCAGATATTTCTTCAAAAATTTCATCCAATCTTTCGTCAATATCTGGGATAACACTTTTTGTAAGTAGTTCTTCTAATTTCTCTGTATTAGACATTTAATTTCCTTAAATAATTTGCGGTATGATACTGAAAAAAGCCCAAATTATAAATAAATTGTGGATTATGTCGATATAAATATATAATAAATCAAGGAATTTCATCATGTTAGTTTGGTTATTGGTATTTTTATTGCTAGTGCTGATTAGTTATGTTGTTTACAAAATATCGTTTTATCCTAAAAAGGTAAAACCTAAAAAAAAGAATCAACATTATACTTTCAAATTATAAGAGAGAACTATGACTACTAGAACCAATCATGTATTTAAAGGTCACAAAACATTACTTGGAAGCAGGTATGTAACTTACGCCGAAGTTGAGCTTCCTATAAAATATGAACTTTTTACAAAATCAAAAGATGAATTTGACTGGGGAAACAATAGTTCAGCATCTATACAACTTGCTTTTTCTATTCTTCATCAACTAAGTAACACAGATTTTGCTTCGCAATATGCAACTCAGTTTTGTCAAGATATTGTAAAAACATTAAGTTCAAGAGACTGGATATTAAATGCAGTAGATGTTTTAGATTGGATAGAAAAAAATTCTGATGAGCTAACAAGAGAAAGTCTTAAACCAAAACCTATGGATATGGTTAGACCACAGATGAAGTTAAAAAAAACAAAAACAAATGTAGTCAAGAATGTATGTCGTGAGCTATCTATCACACAAAAAAATCTTGCAAAAATTTTAGAAGTACCAGAAGGAACTGTTAGTAGTTGGGCTGTAAAAAATGAGATACCAAGACTTGGTAAAAAAGCGATTGAGTTTTATATACTCAACAAAAGAAATCAAGATGTTGTAGATAGTTATAAAAGCTTCGTAAAGTTATTACAAAATACATAACTCTTATGTTTTTCTAGACTCTTCAAACTCAGTAGAACTTTGAATAACTTCAAAAGTTAGTTTTTCTAATTCTTCTGTTTTTATATTATACTTATCACAAAAAAGCTCAACTGCTTGAACATCAAATTTTTCTAGATTTGTAGCAAAACTAAATATCTCTGCAAGTATTCCACTCTTTCCAGATAAGGCTTCTTTTATCTCAGGGTCTATATTTAATTCTTCAAATATAACATTCATATTAACATTAAAAAGAGTATCAAGAAGTGACAACACACCAACAAAGTAAACTTTTGATGATAAATCTTTAACATTACTGTTTACAATCTGTTTTGATACTGCAACCATCAAATTTGTTCTATTTTTTAAAAGTTGCATTAATGGTGACTCTGATTGCTCAGAATCCTTTGAAACTCCATGAGTAGAGTACACCATTAGCATAAGCCATTGAGTAAGAGGTGCACTTCCCATAAGAGTTAATATTTGCCTAATCGATGAAATATTATGTCTGAAATGAAATGAACCAGAATTAATAAACTTCAAAAGCTGTATTGAAATAGCATGATTATTTTCAAATTCACTAACTATATCATTTATATCCGAAGTACTCATTATATAGTTACATAGATTGATAGCTTTTAAGCTGAGTGGATCAAATTTTTCTTGTTCTAAGATTTTTGGTTTTGAAAAAAAGTATCCTTGTACATAATCACAATCAAGATTTACTGCTTTATCATACATATCATGGGTTTCAACTTTTGTGTAAATTACTTTTATATCACTATCTTTGAGTAAAACTAAATTTTCTTCTGGGGTATTAATATCTATTTTAATGTATGATATATACTTTAAAAGATTAGAAAAATTACTTAATACCTCAGAATTTAAAACAGTATCATTAATGGCTAATATATAACCCATTGTGTGTAGTTTGATTATTCTCTCTTGAAGGGCATCTGTTATTTGCATATTAGCTTGTAATGCAAAGATGAAGTGTTCCTTAGGAATGCAAAATACAACATCATGAGTTAAAAATTTTTTATCTGCTTTTATAAATGCCTTATGATTTCCCAATAGGTTTTTTACACCAAACTTGTTTAATACATTACTTAAAACAGTTACTGTAGCATGTCTATCATTTTTTATATTTGAACTTTTATTAGAATCTCTGTATAGTAATTCATAAGCAAACAAATTGTTATGCTTATCTAAGATTGGTTGTCTTGCTATATATACACTTGAGTTCATGTTAAATCTTTATTTTAATTTCATTTTAAATTATACAAAATTATTCTTAAGGTCTCAAAAGGTAAGAACTTGGTACTATATAGTTTACTATATAGTAAGGAACAATCATGAAACCTAAAGATGAAATAACAAGAAGTCTTCTGATAGATAGAAATACTTGGGATGAAGCTATGAAATTCTCAAGAAGTAGATACAAAATGAGTTTAAGTAAAGTTGTAGAATCTTTGCTTCAGGAATGGTTAGCTAAAGAAAAAAGAAAACCTCTAGACAATGATAAACAAGGTAAATTTTTTCACTAGTAATATTTTAATATTATTTAGTATTCTCCTTGTTTACAGGGATATATAAATCGAATCACAAAACTGTTAAAACGCTTTTTTTATTCATTTTTCTGGCAAAATCTGTAGCACTAAAACCCTTTTCATCAGTCATGTCTTTATCTGCTCCATTTTCTATCAGTAATCTTGCTATCTCAACTCTTCCATAAGATGCTGCAGCCATCAAAGGGGTAAATCTACTTCTTCTTCTTGTAAAGTTCACATCTATTCCCTGCTCAATCATATATTCAACCATTTCAATCATATTGTACGTAACAGCCATATCAAAGACACTCACACCTTCATCATCAAAGTCATATATATCAGCACCGCTTTCAACAAGCAACATAACTAAATCTATATCACATCTACTTTTCATCGCACGTGCAAGGACAGATTCACCACTTTCATTTGTTTCATTAACATCTGCCCCATCTTTAATCATTTTTTTAACACTTAAAAAATCATTATCTTTTAAAAATTCTGACCAAGTACTCATAATTATCTCTTTTTTTTCATAAATTTTATACTAATTAAAATATTTAACTAATATTATATATAAAATTATGTTAGTAGTTTTTAAGTATAATGCGACTAACAAATTATTAAGCGAGAATTCATGGAAATTATACATACAGCAGATGCTTTTAAAGCACTAATAGAAAATATAAAATCATCAACTACTGGATACAAAAATCCTTTAGCTTTTGGTATTTGTAGAGTTGATTTAGGTCAGTTAAACGTTGAGAAATCGCTTCAGGCAACTTATCCACTTATTAATTGGAATGAGAACTTTGGTAGTGCTGCCGTTTTCATTAAAGCATTAGCAGATCAAGGAACAGAAGTTGATTTCAACGAAAGTGAAGTTGTTTGTGACATTAACGCAGAATTTTTAAGAAGTTGTTTAAATGCATTTACACCTTATGCAGATGAAGCTTTTGGTGATGCACATAAAAACATTCAAGTTGTATCAGCTCTTTATAACCAAATCATGAATAGTGGATCTCTTGAGGGTGAATTTAAAGTAACATTTATCTTTGAAGACGAAGATCTTAAAAGTGTTGAAGCAACTTACTTAAAACTATATGCTTTAAGTCAAGCAAAAGTAGCTCTTAGAGAAATCAACCTAAATGGTGCATTTGGTGCGCTTCCTAATGTTGCTTGGTCAAATGGTCAGCCTATTGAACTTGAATACCTTAGAGAATTTGAAATAGAATTAAAACTTGCAAATGATTATCCACATATTGATTTTGTAGACAAATTTCCAAGATTTTTACAACACATCATTCCACAAGACAACACTAGAATTCTTGAGACTTCAAAAGTGAGATTTGGTGCTCAGTTAGCTGCTGGAACTACTGTTATGCCTGGTGCTTCATATGTTAACTTTAATGCTGGGACAACTGGGTCAGTTATGGTTGAAGGTCGTATATCAAGTTCTGCTATAGTTGGCGCGGGTTCTGATGTAGGAGGAGGTGCTTCTATTCTTGGTGTTCTAAGTGGAACTGATGGAAATCCAATATCTATAGGTAAAAATACTCTTCTTGGAGCAAACTCAACTTGTGGAATACCTCTTGGTGACGGTTGTATAATAGATGCTGGTTTAGCAATCTTAGAAGGAACAAAAGTTGGGATTCAACCTAAAGAACTTCCTAAAATTCAAGATGCAAATAAGCATTTAAATATGGAGGGAGAAATCTTTAAAGCTAAAGACTTAGCCGGATTGAATGGTCTTCACTTTAGACAAAACTCTTTGACTGGTCAGTTCACAGTTTCTCGCTCAACTAGAGAGATTAAACTTAACACTGATTTACACTAATTATCAACTAGCATCTGAGGGTAAATCTTCAGATGCTAGGTCTGCTTTTAAATATAAAAGTTTAACTATTGAGTTAAAATATTCATACTTTCTAAATTTTTAAGTATTTCAGCTTCTTCATCATAGTCTTCAAGATTCTTTCCTAGTCTTAAAGTACTAAACACAGTTCTTCCGACTATAAATCTACCCTCTACCATATCCTCATTTGTTTTTATTCCCCATGTATTATGAAAAATAACTATTTCATCGTTAAGTGTTCCTACATAAAGAACTATATGCCCCTTTTTATATAAAAGAGTTTGGAAAGGAACTGCCTTCTCTTTTATAAGAGCTATCTTTTCTTCATCACTAAGATTTTTTAATTTGAATACTTTACCTACTTTAGCCTGCTGTGATGAATTTCTAGGTAACCAAATACCAAATGGTGCATACATATCACGAAGAGTAGATGAACAGTCTCTTTGTCCATAGATACCACCCCAGCCATAATTGCTTTTAAATACCTCACTCATAATATTTGTTAAAGCATTTTTATTTAAACTTAATACATCTTTCGTTGCTATACTTTTTGGTATCTTGATTTTTTCAAACATTGGTTCAGTAGCTCTATATGAAGATATTGCTAATGCAGTAAAGTATTCATTGTCTTCAGATATCAATGCCAACATCATTCCTATCTTTGAGTAAAAAAGAAAATTTCCTTTTGTGTTATAAAGAGGAATATTTTCTTTTATGAAAAATATTTGCTGAGCTTTTTGCCAAACATCTGTATACTTTTTATCTAAAAATACGAAATCACTAGTTTTTATCCATCCAGAAGCAAAACTACTAAATACATATGCCCAGGATTTATCTTTAGAATAGTGAGAAACAAATAGTGGCTTGTTTGAATGAACTGTAGTGTTTTGAAGATAGTCAAAAGGAAATCCTTCTCCTGCTATTGAAGGGTCTCTAAGAAGTGGTTTTGAAGTTGGAAAAGCTCTTATACTAACCGGTCTTAATGTTATTGCTTTAGCATTTAAAGTTGCATAGTTGTCAAAATTGGCATTTTGATACATCTCATCAAAAAAACTTTGCTTTAATAGCTGTAGGTTTTCACCATAACTACTACCAGCTCTATAAGACTTAAATGGCCATTTTATATCTTCAAGACTATCTCTTGGTTCGCTATCATTCCATACATTAAAGTAATATTTTTCATATTTTTTTTGTATCTCGTAAGTTTTTGAACTAGAAACTAATCTATTTGTAAAAAATTCTACATCTTGAGGAATAGTAACTAAATCATGTATTTGAACAATTTTTACTTCTTTTTTTAGAGAAACCGGTGCTTTAGAAGAGCATGCAATAAAGATGAAAGCAGCTGCTACTAATAAAATATATCTCAAAATGTATTTTCCTATTTTAATCTACCTCACCAAATCTACTAACTACTCTACCAATAACTTCTATTTCGTTAGGGTTAAGAGTTTGTGTAGAGTACACTTGATTGTCAGATATTATATCTATTTTTCCATCTATTCTTTTTTGAACACGCTTAATAAAGAGTCCAGCTTCTGTTCTGATAGTAAAAATTCCACCTCTTTGAAGGTCAGTTTTTGCTCTATTTATAAAAACTATATCATTATAACTAAAAGTCGGTTCCATAGAATCACCTGAAACATTGATTGCTTCTATATTTTTCATTTCACTCTCACCACCAAGCATAAAAACAAACTGTTGGGGAAGTTCAAATTCTTCGATTTCTTCACACTGTTCATCTGTTCCACCACCAGCAGACGCATTAACATCGCTAAAGTATTTAACCATATAAAATTTATTTGTAGCTTCTACAAGACTTTCAGGGGATTGTCCATAAAGCATCCAATTAATAGAGATGCTTCTTGCAGCACAAAAATCCATAAGTTCTCCGAAAGGAACTTTATTTCTTTTTTTCATAGTTGCAAAATTCATTTGCGATACACCCAAAATATCTGCTACATCTTTATCAAATATTTTTCTAGCGTTAAATTCAGAAGATACTATACTCTTGATTTCTTCAACAATTTCCAAAAAATTCTTCATGACATTTCTCCTATATTTTTTAAATTATACTATGAATTTGCAATAAAGTCAAAATATTTATGACAAAATGCCATATTATTTATACTAATATGTAAAAATGTGTAGTATATGCCATATTAAATAAAGGATATATTATGTCTATGATTATTAAAAATGCAGAAAGTCTATTTGAAAAATTTGAAAATTCTATCGAAGTATGGGCAAGTAAACTTTTTTAAGAACTAAACCTTACTATTTAACTTATCTTGTTCTTCTTTTTCACGCTTGAACTGTGCTTCTCTTTGTCCAGATTTATTTTTATGGTAACCACCAAAAATAAATACCATAAAGATTATAAATAAAACAAGCATTATGCCATCTATTACTGGATTCATGATATTTCCTCAAAGTGACTATAATTTTGTCTTATTGCATCATAAAGAACTATTCCTGTACTGATTGCAAGATTTAAACTTCTACCCTCTTTTGTCATAGGTATAGTTATATTTTTGTCTTTATAAGTATTTAAAATACTTTCCGGTATTCCGGCCGTTTCACTACCAAAAAAGATAAAGTCACCATCCTTGAAATCTGCTTCAAAGTATGGTCTATTTGTTTTAGTAGTTGCAAAATGTGCATTATTTGTTATCTCATTTTTCTCAAAAAACTCATCTATACTTTCCCAAACCCGTAAATCAAGCTTTTCCCAGTAATCAAGTCCTGCTCTACGAACAGCTTTTTCATCTATATCAAAACCTATAGGTTTGATTATGTGTAAAGTAGCACCTGCGTTTACGCATAAACGCCCTATTGCACCTGTATTGTTTGGTATTTGAGGATTAACTAGTACAAGATTAAACATTAAAAGATAACCGTTTTATTTGCATATACAAATATTCTGTCTTCAAGAGCCAGCTTTAGAGCACGAGATAAAACAACTTTTTCTACATCTTTACCTGAGCGTTGCATATCTTTCCAACCATAAGTGTGATTAACATGTATGACCTCTTGAGCTATAATTGGACCTTCATCTAGGTTGTTATTTACAAAGTGCGCTGTAGCACCAATAATTTTAACCCCTCTATTATAAGCTTGTTTATATGGATTAGCACCAATAAATGCTGGTAAGAAAGAATGGTGTATATTTATAATCTTATCTTTATAAGTCTCCACAAACCTAGGAGTCAGAATACGCATGTATTTTGCTAAAACAATGTAATCCACATCTTTAAAATTATCTATACACTCAATAATTTTTTCTTCATGTTCTGGGCGCTCATAACCTTCATGTGAAACAGTTATAAATGGAATATTAAACTTACTTACTAAAGATTTTAAGCTATCATAATTAGAGATAACAGCCAAAATATTTGCGTCTAGCTCACCAGCTTCATTACGAATTAGTATATCTCCGAGTGCATGTAGTTCTTTAGTTGCCATGATAATAATATTTTTCTTTTTAGGATCTATTACTTTAACACTAGCTGTTTTAGGTAAGACATCCGTTACAGCTTTTTTAAGTTCTTCAAAATCAATATCTCCATCAACTACACTTCTCATAAAAAATTTGTTATTTTCTCTATCAACAAATTCGCTGTTTGAAATCATATTTAAGTTATGATTGTAAAAAACAGTAGATACCTTATGAACTAAACCTTTTTCATCATTTGCATCTATA
Organism: Sulfurimonas sp.; assembly: GCA_047633475.1. Taxonomy (GTDB): domain Bacteria; phylum Campylobacterota; class Campylobacteria; order Campylobacterales; family Sulfurimonadaceae; genus Sulfurimonas. The sequence goes on along the minus strand of JBLIEY010000001.1, from coordinate 59,652 downwards.
AGTACTCTGTATTGACTCACTTTAATTTTCCTTTTTCTATCTGTTCTGCTCTTGAATCTATAGTTGCTAATGCATACTCTAAAAAGTTTAACGTCATGTCTACTTTAGCTTCTATATTTGTGTTGTTTGGTGCTTGAAAACCTTCAAAAAGAACTAGAAGTCTCTCTCTTAAAGATTTTAAAAATAAAATTTCGGAATCTGATGAAGATTCTTTTATTTCTTTAATCAAAGACATTGATGATTCTTGCTTTTCTTCACATGTTTGTGTTTTTTCAGTTGTTTCTATTGTTTGTGTTCTTTGAGGCCTAATTGAACTGTGTAAAACTTTTTTAGTAATTTCGTTATCTTCCATTTCAGCCAAAGTCGACAGTATCACATCTTTTAATTCCATGATTTCAATAACCACCTTTCAAACTCGTTAAATTCAACGTCAACTTCCATTTTTAAAAAGAACTCTTTCATCTCTGTATTTACATTTAAAAACTTTTTTCTCATACCCGAAAGCCTTCTAATCGCAATTTTTGCATCACTATTTAAAGGATCTTTTTTTAAAACTTCTTTGTAAATATCCAAGGCCTCTTCTTTTAGACCTTGAAGTTCATAAATATTTGCTAATGTAAGAGTTTGCATCTATATTATCTATTTCTATCTTACTATATAATTAGCGATAATAGAACCCATTTCGCTAGTAGAACAAACTTCTTTAGCATCAAACTGGGCTAAATCTTGTGTTCTATATCCTTCACTAAGAGCCTTCTTAATTGCTTTGTCAATTTTGTCAGCAGCAACATTTTCACCAAGAGCATATCTAAGCATCATAGATGCAGATGCAATAGTAGCAATTGGATTTGCTATACCTTGACCTGCAATATCTGGAGCACTTCCATGAATAGGCTCATAAACACCTATCTTATCACCAACAGATGCTGATGGTAAAAGACCAATTGAGCCACAAAGCATTGAGGCTTCATCACTTAAAATATCACCGAAAATATTTCCTGTAAGCATTACATCAAATTGTTTTGGATTCAAAACAAGTTGCATAGCAGCATTATCAACATACATGTGAGAAAGTTCTACATCTGGATATTCTGCAGATATTTCAGTAACAACCTCTCTCCAAAGTTGAGAAACATCTAAAACATTTGCTTTATCTATAGAACAAACTCTTTTATCTCTTGTTTGTGCAATTTTAAAAGCGTGATGAGCAATTCTAACTATCTCATCACGAGTGTAAACCATAGTATTCCAACCCTTATCTTCTGTTCTACCTTTAGGTTCGCCAAAGTATATACCACCGATAAGTTCACGAACTACCATTATATCAACGCCTTTGATAATTTCCGGTTTAAGTGATGAAGCATTAATAAGTTCTTTGTAAACTACTGCAGGACGAAGATTTGCATATACCCCAAGTTCTTTTCTGAATCTTAATAGTCCACTCTCAGGTCTTTTCTCACGTGGTAAAGAATCCCATTTATTTCCACCAATAGCACCAAAAAGAACTGCATCTGAGTTTAGAGAAACAGTTATAGTTTCTTGAGGAAGAGGATCCCCTGTGATGTCATACGCACAACCACCCATCAAAACTTCTTGATAATCAAATTGAAAGTCTGAGCAAGAAGCAACAGCATCTAGTACTTTAACTGCCTCATCAATAATTTCTGGACCTATTCCATCACCTTTAATTAGTGCTATTTTATATTTTTTCATTATTTACCTTTAATTTCGTTCACGGCAAAATTCATCAAACCACCAGCATCTATAAGTTCTTGCATGAATTCAGGGATAGGAGTAAAGTTGTAAGATTTATTTGTAGTTATATTTGTAATTGTACCAGCATTCATATCTATGCTAATTTTATCACCTTCACTTATTTCTGCACTTTCTTTAAGTTCAAAAATAGGAAGACCCATATTGAATGCATTTCTATAAAAAATTCTTGCAAAAGTTGGTGCAATAACTGCAGCAACACCAGCAGCTTTAAGTGCTATAGGAGCGTGTTCTCTAGAGCTACCACAACCAAAGTTTTCACCAGCAACAATAATGTCACCTTTACTCATATTATTTAAAAATTCCGGATCAGCATCTTCCATAACATGTTTTGCTAATTCTTCCGGTACAGACGTATTAAGATAACGAGCAGCGATTATTAGATCAGTGTCAATATCTTTTCCAAAAGTCCAAACTTTTCCATCAATATTTGCTTTTTGCATATAAAATCCTAGATATATTGTAAAATATTTTTGCGATTATAGCAAAAATGAGATTGGTATTAGTTTAAAGCTTTTTTTATAGCTTCATTAATTAACTCATTTATCTCTGTTGCATCATCTGGATATTTACTTATTCCTATTGTTATTTCAATTTTAAATGAATTTTTATCATCATAAAATTTTTCTTCAAATGCTGTTGTTATTCTATCTGTAATAATAGATAAGTTTTCCTCTTCTAAGTACTCATTAAAAACTATTGCAAAGCTGTTATCAGAGATACGTGATAAGGTGTCTTCGTTACGTATTGACCCTGAAAGTCTATTACTTGAGTCAAGAATAACATTGCTTGCACGCTCTTTAGATCTCGAAGAAATACTATTATAGTTTCCTATTCTAATTACGGCAAGAAAAAAAGATTTTTTATGTCTCACTGCTCTTGCTATTTGCTCATTTAAGATAATATCCAAATTGCTTCTGTTTGGTAGTTGCGAAACAGTATCAAAATACGCTTTTTTAATAAGCACTAGGTTGCTTTGCTCACTTTTATTAAATATTAGTTTTTGTTTTATATTTAAATATACACTAACAAATAACAAAAAAATTAAAATATATAAAGACACTAGAGTTAGATCAAATTCAGGCATAATAATTCCTTTATGTAAAAAATAATTATATCTAAAAAATAGTTTTTATGTATAAGAACAAGAAGATAGTAAGGGTATTGTGCCTTAGAATAATCTAAGGCATTAAAAAGTAGTTTGGTAGTGTGTATTATCGCTTGATGTTGTTTGTAGTTTGTAACATTTCATCACTTGTAGTGATTACTTTTGAATTAGAATCATATGCGCGTTGACCTGTAATAAGGTCAGTTAGTTCAACAACAAGTTCAACATTACTAAGCTCAACAAAGCCTTGTCTTAAATTACCAAGTCCATCAACTCCTGGAGTTCCATCTACTGGTTGTCCTGAACTATCTGTTTCTAAAAATAAGTTATCACCTAATGAGTGTAGCCCAGCTGGATTGATATAGTTTGTTAGCGTCATTTGACCAACCTGAGTAGCTTCAGTTGCTCCTGGTTGAACAACAGTAACAATACCGTCTGTACCAATACTAAGACTTGTAGCGTCTTCTGGTATAACGATTTCAGGTATTAGTTTATATCCGTCACTATTTACTATGCTTCCATTGTCATCAACCTTAAAAGCTCCGTTTCTACTATAGACTTCAGTTCCATCAGGAAGTTCAAGTTTAAAAAAGCCCCTACCCGTAACAGCAACATCAAGTTGATTGTCGGTTTGCTTTAGACTTCCCTCTGAAAAAATCTTATTTATAGAAGTTGGTCTTACACCAAGACCAACTTCTATACCTGTAGGACTTTTAGTTACATCACTAGTAGCAGTTCCAGCATAAGACATAACTTTGTACATCAAGTCAGCAAATTCTGCACGAGATTTTTTAAAACCTATAGTATTTACATTGGCGATATTATTTGCTGTAGTATCTATCTGTGTCTGCATCCCTAACATTCCTGTTGAGGCTGTATAAAGTGATTGCATCATGATTTAATTCCTTAGTATTTATTAAGCTTTCTTAGCTATTTTATTAATTGCGTCGCTATTCATATCATCCATTTGCGTTTGCATTGCTTTTTGATACATACCAACTAAACGATTTGTTTCTATCATTTGTGTCATCATTTTAACGGCGTTAACATTACTTTTCTCAGTAAAGCCTTGTAAAACAGCACCTGTTTCATCTAAGCTTTTTAAAGTATCTTTTCCATCATATCTGTAAAGATTGTCACCTTCTTTTTTAAGAAAGTTAATATTGTCAGGCTGAGCAATAAAAAGATGTGAATCTTCAAGTAGTTTTACGCTGTTTGGTACGTTCTTGTACATCTTTCCATTCTTGTCAACTTTTATAATGTTTTCATCATTGTTAAATGTAATGTTTCCACCAGCTTCAAAATAATCATTTGCTAGAACTTCATAACCATTTTTAGTAACAAGTTTTCCATTGTCGTCCATTGTAAATGAACCATCTCTTGTTAGTCTTACCCCTTGTGGAGTTTTAACCAAGAAAAATAAACCTTCTCTAGACAAAGCAAAATCCATATCATTATCAGTTTGTTGTGTATTGCCAACAGAAAAGTTAGTATATTCATCTACAATCTGAGGAGCTTTTGTCATAGCACGGTTTAGAAACTGAGCTCCTTGCTTTGAGTTGTTTTCAATAGATAGTTCATCCCTTGCTTCTTTGTAAAGACGCTGAAAATCACCAACAATAAGGTTATCTTCTTTAAACCCAACCGTGTTAACGTTTGCAAGATTATTAGAAATGGTATCTAGACGATTAAATTGTGTAACCATACCAGCTGCTGCACTATAATATCCGCTTTGCATAAAATCCCTTTATTCGCATATATATTTGTACAAAAGCAAAGGGTGTTCCAAAAAAAATATAAGTAAATTATTAAGATGTATTTAAAAAAATCTGGGTATAATCCACTCTTTAAAAAATCTTAACCATTAAGGCATATTTTAATATGACAGCAAAAGAACTCAACAAAGCTATAGACTCATATTTTTCAGATCACAAATCAAAAGATTGTGGAACTTATGAATCTCTAATTGAACTTTTTGATAAACAGCCAACAGCGGCACAAGCGAAAAACATTCACAAGCTAATGACAAAACACAAAACTTGTCTATACACTTCAAGTGAGCACGCTAAGAAACTTAACGATAGAGAAGCTGAAGCAAGAAGAGATGCTCAGAGAAAGATGCTTGCAAATAACGAATCAGATAGTTTTGATATTTTAAAAGAGCATGAACTTCTTGAATGGTCTCGTTCAGATTCACCCGTTCGTATGTATCTTCGTGAAATGGGACAGATTCCTCTTCTTACAAAAGAAGAAGAGATAGAAATCTCTAAAAAAATAGAAGGTGGAGAAAGCATTATAATAGATGCAATTTGTTCTGTTCCTTACCTTATAAGATTCATCTTAGACTACAGAGAACCTCTTATAAATCGTGAAAGAAGAGTTAAAGAACTTTTTAAAAGTTTTGAAGACGAAAAAGAAGACACTGACGATACTGATGGAGAAGCTGCTAGTGAAGAAGATGCAACAAAAACATTAACAGCAAAAGATAAAAGTAGAGTTGAGAAAGTAACTTTTAGCTTTAAAGCACTTGAAAAAGCTAAAAAAGAATGGACTAAACTAACTGAGAAAACACCTGATGATATAGATGGTGAAGTTACTGCTGAGATTGTTCATTATCTTCTTAGTGTAACATTCAAAAAATCAGTTTTAAAAGAAAAGCTCTTAGATCTTGGACCAACATCAAAGCTAATTAACGAACTAGTTAAAGCAATGGAAACTGCTCTAAAGAGTGATGATGGCTACGATAAAGAATTAAAAAGACTTGAGTATAAACTACCACTTTTTAATGCTACACTAAAAGCTAATCACAAAGTTTTAGTAGGTAAAATTTGTGAACTAACTAAAGAAGATATTGCAGGTATGGTTCCTGAAGCTACAATGGTTAGTACATATATGGAAATTAAAAAACTTGTTCAAACTAAAGAAGCTTCAAAAAATAGTTTTGATATGGAACCAGAGAAACTTCTTGATATTTTAGAACAAATTAAACGTGGTAAAAACATCTCTGAAATATCTAAGACTAAGATGGCTAAGTCCAACTTAAGACTTGTTGTTTCAATTGCTAAGAGATATACTAACCGTGGACTGCCATTTCTTGACCTAATTCAAGAAGGCAACATTGGTCTTATGAAAGCAGTTGATAAGTTTGAATACCAAAAAGGTTACAAATTTTCAACTTATGCTACATGGTGGATTCGTCAAGCAATCTCTCGTGCTATTGCAGATCAAGCTAGAACAATTCGTATTCCTATTCATATGATAGAAACGATTAACCGTATTAATAAAATTATGCGTAAACACCTTCAAGAACATGGTAAAGAGCCAGATGTTGAAATGATTGCATTAGAAGTTGGTTTATCAGTTGAGAAGGTTAAAAACGTAATAAAAATCACAAAAGAACCTATCTCTCTTGAAGCACCTATTGGTAATGAAGATGATGGTAGATTTGGTGACTTTATTGAAGACAAATCCTCGATTTCACCTGCAGATGCAATACTAAAAGATGACTTAAGAGTTCAAATCGAAGGTGTACTAGAGCAGTTAAACGAAAGAGAGAAAGCTGTTATACAACTAAGATTTGGAATTATGGATGATGAAAGTGATAGGACATTAGAGGAAATTGGAAAAGAACTTAACGTTACTCGTGAGCGTGTTCGTCAAATAGAATCAAGTGCCATCAAAAAACTAAAACACCCTAAAGTTGGTAGAAAGCTAAAAAGCTATATAGAAGAGTAACTATGACCTTTGAACAACAGTGGCTAGAGTATGATTATAATCCATTTATACTCTTTAGCTCTAATGGAAAAGTCTTATCACTAAACACTGAAGCGCAATACCTTTCAGGGATAATATCTTCACAAGAGATTTTTAAATTAGCAACAACTTACGCAAATGTATCTTTTGGATTTAAAACAACTTTTGTAGAACTTGAATATGGTAGATACAAGTTCTACGCTCTAACAGTTGGTTATGAAAATGAAGAAGGAATAGGGATAAAACTATACAGAGTTCCATCTTTTAAGGTTAACAATCCTAAACCAATTGGTGAATTGACAAATATTTATACCCTTGTAGATTTATGTATATCAACAAACTCAATAAATTCAAATACAAAATTTTTAAATGATTTTGATCCAGCTATTCCAGAAATAATCATAAATACAAATAGCTTCATAAGAATCTTAAATAAAATATACTCTTGTTTTGATGGCAATGAAGAAATTAAGACTAAAATATTTTACAGAGTTGGTGAACATATCAAGTTTGAAAATAAAAAATATAGTATTTTTTCAATAGAAGTAAAATCAAAAAGCATCAACCAAAATAAAGCTAATGAATTAAAAGTTATAGCTTCAAATATGAATTTTTACATTGAAGTACAAGAAAAAATAACTATCAATATTCCAATGATTCAATCTTAAGAGTTAAGTCTCTTAAGAAAACAACTCTTTACCGCTAACAGAACCAACAACTATCCCCACAAGCAAAGATGGTAAATAAACAGCAATATCAAGTAATTCATTATTTTTTAATGCTATAAAACCTAATATTAAAAACACATATGGAACAAGTCTAAACATAGACGTGCTTCCCTTAATCCCATGTTTCATACTATTAAAACTAAATGTTTTAATCTTCTTTTTCTCTTCTTTTACAATAGTTTTTAAATCTAACTCTTCAACAGAAGCGTAGTTTATAGAATCGTCCTCATATAGTTCATGGGGATCTTCTATTGTCTCAAGGATATCTCTTTTATCTTCTACTATATCAGATGCTACTTGATTAATTATCATTTTTTTATATGAGTATGAAGATCCTAAAATAATAAATAGACTACTTAAAAATGCAATCTGCAAGTTTATAAAAAAACTAAATGATATAAAGAATGATGTTATAATTAATAACTCAACTATAGCTATAATCTTAATAGTTTTTTTCACCGTAATCCTCATCGTCGTCATAAGAATTTTCGTCCAATTTCTTTTTAATAGCATATCTTGGTTGCTTAGCCAATTCTTCAAAAACTTTGTATTGTTTTGAATATGCTTTGTATACATTAAGGATTGCTCCTGCAATACCTATAGCAACACCAATCCAAAACAACCAACTTATCCCAGTCAAATTACGAAGTAGATAACCAAGACCTACTCCCATAAGAACAGCAACAACCATTGATATCCCTAGAGAAAGACTATCTGCCGCTTCTATAATTGGTTTTATTCTAGGGGTTTGATTCTCGTTTGCATCTATTCTATTCTTGATTTTTTCAAGAGAATCATCTTTAACTTCTTCATTTGTCTCTTTAGCCATTTTTAATGGCCTTAAATACTTTTGCACTGGCTTTGATTGTATTTTCTATAATCTCATCAGTTGTAACAGTTGAGATAAATCCTGTTTCATAAAGAGAACATGCAAAATAAAATCCTTCTTTTAGCATGCCAGAGTGAAACTTGGCAAAAATTTCAGCGTCTGTGTTACAAGCATCTGCAAAGTTTTTTACAGGCTTTTCGTTAAAGAAAAAACCGAACATACTTCCTCTTGTATCAACCTGCATAGTTATTCCAGCCTCAGATGCAGCTTCTTTCATCCCTTCTACGAGTCTAGAAGCACGAGCATTTAAAGTATTCATAACTTGTGCATTTTCTTTTAGTTTAGTAAGTGCCGCAAGTCCAGCCGCCATTGCAACAGGATTTCCACTTAGTGTGCCAGCCTGATACACTGGGCCCTCAGGAGATAATTTTGCCATAATTTCAGCTCTTGCACCAAAAGCACCAACTGGCATACCACCACCGATCACCTTGCCAAGAGTTAAAATATCAGGAGTAGTTCCAGTAATAGATTCAGCCCCATTTATAGATGCTCTAAAACCACTCATAACTTCATCAAAAATTAGTAGAGTACCATTTTCATCACAAAGCTTTCTAAGCTGTGCCAAAAACTCTTTATCTGCGGGAACTAGACCCATATTTCCAGCGATTGGTTCAATAATGACACAAGCTATATCTTTAGAATTAGCAAAACATTTTTTTACACTCTCAATATCATTATAAGTAGCTAGTAAAGTATGTTTAGTAAAATCTGCTGGGACACCAGGTGAACTTGGATTTCCAAAAGTCACTGCACCACTTCCTGCTTCAACTAAAAGACAGTCACTATGACCATGATAACAACCAGTAAACTTTACAATATCATCACGGCCTGTAAAACCACGCGCAAGTCGTATAGCACTCATAACAGCCTCAGTACCACTACTTACAAATCGAATCTTATCAATAGAATCAAACATAGATACAACAAGCCCAGCCAAATCTGTTTCAGCTTGTGTTGGCGCACCAAAACTAAGTCCATGTTTAACAGCTTCTATTACAGCTTTTTCTATACTCTCATCTCTATGACCAAATATTAGTGGTCCCCAACTTTGCACAAAATCAACATATTTGTTTCCATCTACATCAGTTAAATAAGCACCATTACCCTCACTAATAAAAAGTGGTGTCCCTCCAACGCTTGAAAATGCTCTTACTGGAGAATTAACTCCACCTGGAATTAAGCTTTGTGCTTGTTCAAATGCTTTTAACGATGTTTCTGTACTCATTTAGTAACCTTAATATTTTTTATTATTATAGCTAACTTGCATTAATTTATATTAGTTATAATCACCGAAGTTATTTAAAATTAAAAATAAATGGAACAATTTGAACAGATCTTCTTTTTCTTTATTCGTAGCACTACTTATCCACCTTACCTTAGTTTTGATTTTTTGGTTATTGGGAACTGTAATGCCTGAGATTCAAAAACCAAAAATTCAAGAAGAACAAAAAATGAAGGTATCACTAAAAGAGATGCCAAAAAAACATAAAAAATCTGGTGACATAAAAAAGAAAGTAAAACCATCTCCAATTGCTCCTCCGATGCCAAAAGGTTCTCAACTAAAGAAAATAACAAAAACACCTATAAAATATGAACCAAATAAACCAGTAAAAAAAACAACATTAAATAAGCCTAAACCAACTAAGCCCAAGCCGGTAACTAAGCCAAAACCAAAAGTAAGACCACTTGCACAAAAACCTTTCATTGAATTATCTTCAAATAAAGATATTAATACAACAGTAAAAAAAGAACCGGAAAAAGAAATCAAGGAACCTGTAGACCCTTTATATGCTATTCTCTCTCAAGATAAATCAAGTGAGGAAGAAACAGAAGAAAAAACTAAAACATATTCCGAAAGTAACATAAATAATAATATTAAAGAACTTTATGGAGAAGATTTTGGAAAGCTTTCTGCTGGGCAGCAAAAATATATAATTGACAATCAAGAAATCATGAGAAGAATTACTCAACAAGTACTTACTCGTGTAGCAAGAGTAAATCTACCAAATGACTTAAACGTGAACAAAACTAATATTATAGAATTTTATTTACATCCAAATGGTGATATGACAGACTTCAAATTTTTAAAGAAAAGTGGTTATTACGTCCTTGATGACACGACTAAAGAGACCATAGGATATGCATATAGTAGATATCCAAGACCAACTGAAAAAACTCTAGTTAGATATAATGTTTACTATAATTTAGCAAGAAGGTAGCAAAAATAACGATAATGTGTACATGATAACTTAAGGACAACCCAAGTTTAATGCAGTTAGAATTCATAACATTTGTTTTAAGAGAAAAGGAAAGTATAATGATAAAAAAAACAATACTACTCTCATGCTTGTTGTCAGCTAATGCATTTGCTACAGATGCCCCAGCTTTAAATAGTGACTCTGCAAGCTCTACACTAGAAAATGCTTTTACTAATGGTAAGGTTGAAGGACAATTGCAACTTTTTTACTATGATATAGACAAGTCTGTTAATTCAGGAGATGCTTATGCCACTGCAATTGGCGGTCACTTAAAATATACGACAGATACTAAAAATGCTCTATACGCTTCTGCAGGTTTTCATACTTCAAATTCAATTGGTGAGTATTTAAATAGAACAAAAACATCTATGTTTAACAATGACAAAGATGGTGATGTATTAACTGTTATTAGTGAAGCATTTTTAGGATATAAGACAAAAAATAGATCTGCTAAAATTGGTGATTTGAGGCTAAAATCTCCAATGATGAATGATGATACTACTAGATTTGTTCCATGGAGTTTTCAAGGTCTTACATATGAAGAAAATTCCATAAAAGATACAAAAATTGAGCTGTATTACATTAAAGCAATCCGTTCAAATACTTCTGAAGACTACGATCAAACTAGTGGTAGTGGCAAATTTGGTGATAGTGGTATTTCAATGGCATCTCTTAAATATTCTGGTATAGAAGGGCTTAAAATTAATGCATATTACTATTATGCTCCTGAACTGTACTCTACATTTATGACTCAAACAGACTACAAAACTTCTATAAATGACTATGCTTCATTTATTGCTGGTCTTCAATACTACAATAGTGGAAATGGAGGAAAGTATGCAGATACAACAAGCAAAAATGGTGGTGATGATATAAACTTTCTTTCACTAAGAAGTGGTTTAGAGTCTAAAGACGGGTTTATTATTATCAACTACTCACAAAACTTTGGGTTTAGTGGTCTAGTTAAAGGTTATGGTGGTTTAGCAAAAGCTTATACAACTTCTATGATTGCAAATGGTCGTGGAAATAATAAACCTGAAACTTGGATGATAAGAACTGCTTACAATTTACCACTGGGTGGGTACAAAGATACTATAGCAGCTACATATACAAACTCACAAGTCCATGTTGCTAATGCAACTACTGGATTTGATGCTTATTATCTTCATTTTAAACATTACTTTAACAAAGACACTACACTCTATATGAGATATGAGAATCTTCAGTATGAAACTGGTGCTGAAGCTGATTACTTTAGAACTATATTGACTTATAAGTTCTAGCGAGCAAACACATTCTACTTTTTATTTACTTTACTTTTATTTTGTTGAAGATAAAAGTAAAGAGCTTGAATCTCTTTTTTTGTTAAGAAATAACGTGGCATCCCGTCTCTTCTTTTATTTAACACTTTGTAAAAAGTATTAAAATCCAGGCTATTAATAGCTGGACCATTAAAGCTTTTTTTCTTTTTTTTATCTATATAAGTAGCTATTAATTTACCCTCACCTTTTCCCCCATGGCAATGATTACATCCGATTCCTCTTGGATTTTTATACAACTGTGAAGCATATTCAAGAGGAGTAATAAAGGAAGTAGCTCCAAATAAGAAAACAGGAAAAGCAAATAACAGCAAATATTTCATAAAAACTACCCTCTAAATATATAACAGTATAATATCAAAAAAATAATTTATGAGCTTTAAATGGAAATATCTTAGCCTATTCTAAAGCATCGTGTTATTATTTGATGGGTATAATAATAGAAAAATTATTCGTGAGGTTTTAATGCAATTACTAGACGGTAGAGCGCTCTCAAAGAAGATAGAAGAAAAAGTCACCCAAGAAGTTAAAAATTTAAAATCAACATGTGGATGCACCCCTGGATTAGCTGTTGTTTTAGTTGGTCAAGACCCAGCAAGTGCTGCATATGTAAATATGAAGAAAAAAGCCTGTGATAGAGCTGGTTTTTATTCAATTACTCATGATATGCCAGAATCAATCTCTCAAGAAGCTATTGAAAAAACAATAGTTATGATGAACAATGACTCAAATATTGATGGTATATTAATTCAACTTCCTCTTCCTAAACATATTGATACTACAAAACTTTTAGAACTTGTAGCACCAGAAAAAGATGTAGATGGTTTTCATCCATATAATGTTGGTCGTCTTACTACTGGGCTTGATGGTTTTGCTCCTTGTACTCCACTTGGAGTTATGGAACTATTACGTGAGTATGACATAGATTTAAAAGGTAAAAATTGTGTAGTAGTTGGAGCATCAAATATAGTAGGAAAACCCATGGCTTCCTTACTTTTAAATGCAGATGCTACAGTTGAAATTTGTCATGTTTTTACAGATGACTTAAAAAAACATACTCTAGATGCTGATGTTGTTTTAGTTGGTGTTGGTGTTATTAACCTTATAACAGAAGATATGGTAAAAGATGGTGTTGTTATTATTGACATTGGTGTAAGCAGAACTAAAGAGGGTAAACTTGTTGGTGATGTTGATTTTGAAAATGTAAGTAAAAAATGTTCATATATTACTCCAAGTCCAGGAGGCGTTGGTCCAATGACAATTGCAATGCTTCTAAGCAATACGCTTAAAGCTGCAAAAATCAACGCAAAAAAACTTTCACAAAAAAGTGAGTCTTAATGAAAGAAGTAATCAAAAAAGCTTATAAATTTTCAAATTCTTGGACTGGGACAATAATCATTGTTCTTTTTATCATATTTTTTATTGCACAAGCATTTAGAATCCCCTCTGGATCTATGAAAGACTCACTTCTTATAGGGGACCATTTATTTGCTAAAAAGTTTGCTTATGGAATATCAATGCCTCACATTCCTTTTTTTGAGATGTCAATAATGCCATGGAGTGATAGACTTCGTTTAGTAGATGGAGATACTCCTAAGCGTGGTGATATAGTTATTTTCAGATATCCAGGAAATGTCAAGCAACACTTTGTTAAAAGATGCGTAGGACTTCCTGGAGATGAACTTTTTGTTGCTGATAAAAATTTATATCTTCACCATAGTGAAGGTGACGAATATATTAAGAAAAACTTTGAAGGTTACGAGATTGCAACTTTTGCAGGAAAACTTTGGGTTAAAAATCCTTATACAAAAGAGCATCCAGGTATTCACCACGATGATAAAATAGTTAATAATGGAAGATATCCACTACCACTTTTCAACTTTTCTCCTATAAAAATTGACAAAGACAACTACTTCATGATGGGAGATAACAGAGATCACTCCAATGACAGTCGTTTTTGGGGTGCAGTTCCTTACGAGAATGTAGAAGGAACACCTTGGTTTATTTATTTCTCTATTAGTGAAGATTGGGAAATTAGATGGGATAGAATTGGAAAAACTCCAACAGATTTAGAATCAGATTATCATCTTGACTTAGCAAGAGCTGAAAGAATTAAAAAAGATAAAGACGATCATGGAATCTATTGATTTACTAAAAATATTAGCAGCAGTACTTGCTCTTGCAATAGCAATAATTGGGCATGAAATTATGCACGGATGGATTGCTTATATGTATGGAGATACAACTGCAAAAAATGCAGGAAGACTATCTGTTAATCCACTAACTCATATTGATTTAGTGGGTACAATCATAGTTCCTGCGACTATGTACTTTTTACCGATGCTTCTTGGTGGAGATAGCGGATTTTTATTTGGTTGGGCAAAACCTGTACCTATAAATACAGCTACAGTTATTAGAAATGGTGGATATAACGCGGCTATGCAAGTTGACCTTGCAGGAATAGTTTACAACTTCACTATGGCTACTTTAGCATCTATAATTCTTGTTGCTATGCACCAACCAACAACAGTAGATAGTTTAATTTATCTTTTTGCTTATCTTTTTGTATTTCAACTTTTAGTCATAAACGTTGTTTTAGGAGTTTTCAATTTACTTCCAATCCCTCAGTTTGATGGAGCACACTTTGTCATGCATCTAGCACTGAAGTTTAAAGTAAATTCAGTTGCAGAGTTCTTTTACAAAAATGAGAGATATGGGATAATTATAGTTTTAATTATTTTAATGACACCATTAAAAGACTACTTGCTATTAATGCCAGTACAAACTATTTTACAACTATTAATATAAGGGAAATAAATGAAGTTTTATATTGCTACAGACCATGCGGGAATAGACTTAAAAGATTATACAGTTGAGTTATTAAAAGAAAAAGGTCACGAGGTTATTGACTTAGGCCCCTTCTCAAAAGACAGAGTTGACTATCCAGACTATGCAGTTAAAGTTTGTAAATCTGTGCTTGGAGATGCATCTGCGCAAGGAATACTTATTTGCGGTTCAGGAATAGGCATGAGTATGGCAGCAAATCGTTATACTGGAATCAGAGCAGCACTTTGTCATGATGCGTACACTGCAATGGTAGCTCGTGGACACAACGATGCTAATGTACTTTGTTTTGGTGAGAGAATAGTAGGAAAAGGTGTAGCTGAGTCAATACTAGACTCTTGGATTGCATCTGGATTTGATGGTGGAAGACACGCAGGTCGTGTTGAAAAAATCGAAGCAATAAACGAATAATATGAACTGCTTAAAAAGCACTAGTGCTTTGAGCCTTGCGCTGAGCAAAACTAAGCGTTAGCGTAGCCAGAGGGATTACTCCCTTTGGCGTGACAAAAGGGAATTATCCCTTAAATTTATTTATAAATTAAAGGAAAGAGCTTATGTTTTGGGAATGGTCACTTTTAACAATATTATCCATTGTGTGTATATACCTTTTTGTAAAAATGTATTACTTTAAAAGTATTACAAACAAAGAACAAAGAGGTAATGACTTAATGAAGTTAACGCTTAAAGAAGCCGAAATACTCATAAGAAAATATCAAATACAACTACAACGTGCTTTAGGAAATGTTGACATCTTAAGTGAGGAACTAACCAAACTAAGGAATGAACTAAAAGTTTTAAAACAAAGAAATACCAAACATAGACAAGAAACTGATCGTTTAACTGGTAAGATTAAAGCATTAGAGAGTCGTATAGACGCTTTACTATAAAAGGAAATATAGAATAATGACGCTAAGTGATACAGAAAGAAAAATAATCGAAGATTCAATTAGGGATATAAAAGACTTTCCTCAACCAGGAATAGTTTTTAAAGACATCACCACTCTTTTAAATAATAAAGAAGCTTATGGAGTCCTGATGAATCACCTATACCAAAGATATAAAGAATATAACTTAGACTATATCGCAGGTATAGATGCTAGAGGTTTCATATTTGGTGCAGCACTTGCTCAGATGTTAGGTCTTGGTTTTGTTCCAATTAGAAAAAAAGGAAAACTTCCTTACACTACTATAAGTCAAAAATTTTCTTTAGAATATGGTGTTGATGAAGTAGAGGTTCATATTGATGCATTTAGGGGAACTCCTAATGCTAAAGTTCTTTTGATTGATGATCTTATAGCTACAGGCGGGACTGCAAATGCAGCTGTTACACTTATAGAACAAGCTGGTGCGGACTGTGTTGAAGCTTGTTTTATTATAGGTCTTAGTTTTTTAGACGGAATCAAAAAATTAGAAGAGAAAAGTAAAGTTTATTCTCTTATCGAGGTAGATTAATGTATATTCCATCAGCTTCAAAATTTGACCCAGATGAAAATGGTCATTTTGGTATATTTGGCGGTCGTTATGTTCCAGAAACACTTATGCCAGCTCTGTTAGAACTAAAAAAAGAATACGAGGCTATTCGTTTTGACAAGGAGTTTTGGGCAGAAGTTCACTACTATCTTACTGATTATGTTGGTCGCCCTTCTCCTCTTTACTATGCTGAGAATATTTCTAAAGAATTAGGTGCTAAAATTTACTTAAAACGTGAAGACCTTAACCATACAGGAGCTCACAAAGTAAACAATGTTATTGCACAAGGTTTAATGGCTAAAAGACTTGGTTATAAAAAAATAATCGCTGAAACTGGAGCTGGACAACATGGTGTTGCTACTGCAACTATTTGTGCACTTTTAGGTCTAGAATGTGAAGTTTTCATGGGTGCTAAAGATGCTGAGCGTCAAGAATTAAATGTATTTCGTATGAAACTACTTGGTGCAAAAGTAAATGCTGTTCAAAGTGGTTCACAAACGCTTAAAGATGCTATGAATGAAGCTATCCGTCACTGGGTAACAAACACAAGAGATACTTTTTATATTATTGGTACAGTTGCTGGTCCTCACCCATATCCTATGATGGTCAGAGACTTTCAAGCCATAATTGGATACGAAGCTAGAGCGCAAATCTTAGAAAAAGAAGGAAGACTTCCTGATCACGTAATTGCATGTATTGGTGGTGGTTCAAATGCTATTGGAACTTTTCAGCATTTTTTAGAAGACGCGGAGGTTGAATGCATTGGAATTGAAGCAGGTGGATTAGGCGTTGAGACAAATAAACATGGTTGCTCTTTAGAAAAAGGTCGTCCTGGTGTTTTACATGGTCAAATGAGCTATACACTTCAAGATGAAGATGGACAGATACAAGAAGCTCACTCAATTTCAGCCGGACTTGATTATCCTGGAATCGGACCTGAACATTCTTTTCATAGTGACAATAAATCTGTAACTTACGATAATGCAACAGACAAAGAAGCTATAGATGCATTTGTATGGTTGTCACAAAAAGAAGGTATCATTCCTGCATTTGAGAGTGCCCACGCTGTTGCACATCTTAAAAAAATGAAAAATATAAAAGATAAACTTATCATTGTAAACCTATCTGGTCGTGGAGACAAAGATATGATTCAAGCTAAAGAGATACTTCACTTCGACTAAAGACTTTCCATCATCCCTTTCATAAATATTGCCAGATTATTCTGGCAGTTTTTTTAAACAAAAAACTTAGAAAAAAAGCCTTTTTCAGGTACAATTATTTAGTTTTATTTTAGGAGAACTTATTGAATAAAAAATTTAAGTTAATAATAGCATTGCTATTGTTACCATTGGTACTTTTTGCCGATGCAAAAACAAATGCAGAAACATTTGGTATCTTGACGTTAATTCCACCTGCTGTTGCAATTATCTTAGCCTTTGTCACAAGAAATGTAATATTTTCACTATTTATAGGTATTTTTAGTGGAACATTTTTACTAAATATTTCTGGATCAAATATATTTGGTTCTTTTTATAATGCATTTATAGATTTGGTTACGAAGATGGTAGGCTCTATGGCTGATTCATGGAACGCGGGAATCATACTTCAAGTATTAACTATTGGTGGTATGATTGCTGTTATCACAAAAATGGGTGGACCTAGAGCTATTGCCGAAAAACTGTCTAAAAAAGCAAAAACAGGACGTTCAGCTCAATTATATACTTGGGTAATGGGGTTTTTCATCTTCTTTGATGATTATGCAAACTCACTAATAATCGGTCCGATAATGAGACCTGTTACAGATAAACTAAAAGTTAGTAGAGAAAAACTTGCTTTTATTATAGATTCTACAGCTGCTCCAATAGCAGGTATTGCTCTTATATCTACATGGGTTGGGTATGAAATCTCTTTGATTAAAGATGCTTATTCAATGATAGGTCAAACTGAAATTAATGCTTATGCAATCTTTGTTGAAACTATTCCTTTTCGTTTTTACAATATCTTAATGCTTGCATTTGTATTTTTTACTGCATACTATTTAAGAGAATTTGGTCCTATGCATAAAGCTGCAACTAGAGCTATAACAACAGGGGAAGTATCTCATCCAGATGCTAAGCCATTAGTCTCTCAAGATACTTCAACACTAGAGCCAAAAGAAGGAATACAACATTCTATATGGAATGCAATTATTCCTATCTTGACTCTTATTATCGTTGCTTTTGTAGGATTTTACTTTAGCGGTTTAAATTCTATGGAAGGTGAAGCACTTAAAGTTATTCAAGACAGTCCATACTCATTTACCTCAATTAGAGATTGTTTTGGAGCTGCAGATGCTTCCATAGTACTATTTGAAGCTGCTTTATTTGCTTCAATTGTAGCAATTGGTATGGGAATGAAGCAAAAAATGTTTAATCTCTCAGAAGCACTAGAAATATGGGTGTTTGGAGTTAAAGCTCTAGTTATTACCGCTGTTATTCTTATACTTGCATGGTCAATCAGTGCGGTTATAAAAGATTTAGGAACTTCTACTTATCTTGTATCTATATTAACGGATTCAACTCCACAAGTATTACTACCTTCTATTATTTTTATATTTGGTTCAATAATATCATTCTCAACAGGTACCTCTTATGGAACCATGGGAATACTCATGCCTTTAGCTATTCCTATAGCAAATGCAGTAGGAATTCACACAGGATTTGAGGGAGCTGAGTTACATAACTACATTGTTCTAAATATTAGTGCAGTTTTAACAGGTGCTATTTTTGGTGACCATTGTTCACCTATATCAGATACATCTATACTCTCTTCAATGGGTGCATCTTGTGATCATATGGACCACGTTAGAACACAACTCTTTTATGCTCTTTTCGTTGCTGCGGTTGCTATTATATTTGGCTATATACCAGCAGCTCTTGGATACTCAATATATATAATTCTTCCTCTTTCTCTTCTTGTTATAGCTCTTACAGTAAGGTTTTATGGTAAACCAGTACACGTTAAACCATAACTTCAAAACAATTAAATAATTTACCTCCTCTGAGGTAAATTAAAACTACGTATATACACTAATTTGGTATAATATTGTTATAAATCAATAATAGGAGTATATTATGAAAACTATAGAACATGGAATATCTGTGGGTATTAGTAGAGTTGATAATTTCTTTTTTATGAAACTTAAGATTACGGGAACTCTTACGCATGACGACTATGCAAAAATGACACCTATGCTTAGAGAGTCAATAAAAGGGGTTAAAGAACCTTCAGTTAAGATGCTAATAGATGCTACAGAGTTTGATGGTTATGAGATTAGAGCTGCCTGGGATGATTTTAAATTTGGTATGGAATTTAAAGATATTTTCACTAATATAGCATTTATTGGAACAAAGAGTTGGGAAGAATATGGAGTAAAAATTGGTAACTGGTTTATAGGTGCTGATATGAAGTTTTTTAAAGATATAGATAAAGCATATGAATGGTTAAGTAAAGAAGACATTCAACCTAACACCCCTGTAGAAAAAGACTTATACAATAGAAAAGATGCTATAAGAGATGATTTAGAATCACTATTCAAGTCCAATCTAAGAGTTACTGATTATAATGTACCAGAACCTAATGACCAAGATGCATCTGAAATAATAATAAATATTTTAGAAGAGAAACTCAGAGAAATTAAAGCTGATGTAGAGGAAGGAAAGTATAAATAATTTTTCGATAATGGAAGAAATATTACATGCCATAACGCATGGACTTGGTTTAGCACTTAGTATAGCTGGTTTAACAATTTTAGTGGCATATGCTACTTTAAGTAATTCTGCGATAGCTGTGGTAAGTAGTGCTATTTTTGGAACTACTCTTATCATTATGTATGGTTCTTCAACTTTATATCATGCTATAACTCAGGTAAAAGCTAAAAAAATATTTCAAATATTTGACCATCTATCTATCTATTTACTTATAGCAGGGAGTTATACTCCTATCACCCTCGTTTCATTACAAGGAGTTTGGGGTTATTCCATTGCAGCTGTAATATGGACAACAGCTTTTTTTGGAATCTACATGAAAGTTGCTTATCCAAATCGATTTGAGACACTCTCTCTAATTTTGTATCTTATAATGGGGTGGAGCATAGTTATAGCATATGAACCTCTGTCAGATGTAATGCAAAGCGGAGGAATTTACCTTCTTATAGCAGGTGGTTTATCATACACACTTGGCGTCTTTTTTTACGTAAATGACAACAAAAACTTCTATCATGCAATTTGGCATTTATTTGTTCTTGGTGGAAGTATATGCCATTTTTTTATGGCACTGTTTTACATAATATAAATAAACTATATTTTATGCTCTTTTAGATACTATCTCAAAAATAACTTAACATAATGGAAACCAAATGAATATTGAACTATTGAATAAAAATATTTCTGATATTGAGTCAGATATTTTAGTAGAATTTTTAACTCCAGATGCTCTAAAAGAATATCCAGAAGCTAAAATTTTAAACCAGGCAGGATTTAATGCAAAGCAAGACAGTATTTGTTTTTTGCATGAAAAAGGTCTTCTTGTTTGTGGAATTGACAATAAACAAAGTGACGAGATGAGAAGTGCATCTGTAAGTGTCATTAAAGCACTAAAATCTTCAAACTATGTAAGTGCATCATTTAGTGTTATTAAAAGTTCACTTCAAGCAATGGTTGAAGGTTTAGTTCTAGGTGGATATGAGTTTAATGAGTATAAATCTAAGCCAAAAGAGGCAACTCTAAAAGACGTTTATCTTGCATCTAATGAGCTTGATTATAAAGAATTAAAAACAATTTTTGATGAAGCTCTTATAATAGCAGATGCTACATGTTTTACTAGAGATATAGTTAACAGAGCTCCTCAAGAGTTAAACCCTGAAACTTTTGCTATTTTGGCTAAAAAATTAGCAGATAGTAATTCACTAGAATGTACAATTCTTGCAGAGAATGAGTTAAAGACTGAAAATATGGGGGCTATGCTTGCTGTTGGTCGTGCTTCTATACATGAGAGTCGACTTATTCACTTAGCTTATAAACCTGCTAACCCTAAACAAATTATCTCACTTGTAGGCAAAGGTCTTACTTATGATAGTGGTGGACTAAGTCTAAAACCTGCTGCATCTATGGTTACGATGAAGATGGACAAAGCTGGTGCTTGTGCTGTTCTTGGAATGATAAAAGTAGCAAGTGAGTTAAAACTAGATATAGAAATACACGCTTTTATTGGTGCAGTTGAAAATATGGTTGGTGGAGATGCTTACAAACCTGATGACGTTCTTGTATCAAGAAGTGGTACTACTATAGAAGTTAGAAATACAGATGCTGAAGGACGTTTAGTTCTGGCAGATGTTTTAACATACGCACAAGATAATGTAAAAGCTGACGGAATCTTTGACTTTGCTACACTTACTGGTGCTTGTATGGTAGCTCTTGGTCAGTACTCTACAGGAATTATGGGACACTCTGAACAACTAAAACAAGACTTTGCAAAGGCAGCTAATGCATCTGGCGAGTTAACTGGTACTCTCCCATTTAACAGACATCTTAAAAAACTTCTAAAAAGTGAAATAGCCGATATTTCAAATGTAGCTTCTAAGCCTTATGGAGGAGCTATTACAGCTGGTTTATTTTTAGATAATTTTATTAAAGATGAGAACAAAAACAAATGGTTGCACTTTGATATAGCAGGCTCAGCTTATACTGAGTCAGAATGGGATTGTAACGTTTATGGCGGAACTGGAGCAGGTGTTCGTTTCATGAGTGAGTACTTAAAAAATCTATGACAAAAGAACGCGAAGGCGAGCTTTTGATGGTAGGGCTCTCCACTTTGGAGAGTTGGTTTCCAATACTTTCAATATTTTGTATTTCTTACATAGGTGCTTTACATACCTATGCTTTTTCACTACTTGTTTCACTTTTCTTTTTTTTAGCAATCATGATAAAAAAAAATCTTTTTCTAGAGTTAAAAAACACGAAGGAATATA
This sequence comes from Sulfurimonas sp., assembly GCA_047633475.1. Classification (GTDB taxonomy): domain Bacteria; phylum Campylobacterota; class Campylobacteria; order Campylobacterales; family Sulfurimonadaceae; genus Sulfurimonas. The sequence goes on along the minus strand of JBLIEY010000001.1, from coordinate 37,503 downwards.
AAGATTTACTATTAACTAGTTTTTGGATTACAATACTTTTTGCACTTGTATTTATTGGGATGCAGTTTACTACAGCAGGGAATATGTCTGTAATAATATTTACTCAACTTTTTTTCTCATACCTCTACTTTAACATATTTGGAAAAGAAAAAATGTATCTCATTCATAGTGTAGGTGCCTTTATTATGGGTATAGGGGCAATAATAATACTTTTTCCTAATGATATGATTTTCAATAAAGGTGATATGATAATTTTAGTTGCAGCAATGATAGCTCCAATAGCTAACGCTTACTCGAAACGTGCTAGAAAGTTTTACTCATCTGAAACTATTCTTGGATTCAGAACAATAATAGCACTTCCCGTAATAGCTCTACTTGCTTGGATAATAGAACCTGAAATAAAAATGGATGAAATGAAACAAGCCCTACCCTATGTTGTTCTTATAGGTTTAATGATTTTTGGAGTTTCCAAGATTTTATGGATGGAAGCATTACATCGAATCTCTATAACTAAGATAAGTGCTATGATAGCTCTTGTTCCTCCAATGACTTTATTTTTTGCTTTTCTTTTATTAGATGAAATACCGAGACTTGCTCAGATGCTAGGAATAATTCCCATACTTATTGGCGGATATCTTTTAATAAAACCTATAAAAAAACAAAATGCCTCTTAAAGAAACTTTATACTTATTTACAGATGGAAGTGTAAATCCTCAGGTAAAAATAGGTTTTGGTGCTTATATTCTTCTAAACGAAGATGAATTACTTTGTAGTTCTTTATCTAAAGATGATGTAATAACTAAAAAATTCGAGGATACAAGCTCGTCTAAACTTGAGTTAGAAGCTATGCTTTGGGCACTTGGTGAAGTTAGTTTTAAAAATATCAAGCTTGTAATTTTCACAGATTGTCAAAACATAATAGGTTTAAAAGATAGACGAGAGCGGTTTGAAAAAAACGACTATATTACTAAAAAAAACACTCTAATAAAGAATCATGAACTTTACAAAAAATTTTATGAAATCACAGATTCTATAGAGTGTAATTTTGTAAAAGTAAAAGGTCATAAAAAAAATGAAGATAAAAATAGTATAGACAAGATCTTCACTTTAGTCGATTTAGCAGCTAGAGACACACTTCGTAGCAATTTCTTATAGATTTTAGTTACAAATCAAATATGATTTGCTATACTTCTCAGCTATAAATTTATATTTGAATCTCTGCTCCAGTAGAGTAAGGAAGTTGATTATGTTTATATTTTTAAAATTAGTTATTAACTTAATATTTCAAAAATCAGATGTAATGTACTCATTTATAAATGACCCTCAACAAAGAATATATACCGTCCCTCGACTTGAGTAAAATCATTTTATTTTTCAAAAACTTCACTACAAACTAAATAATAATTAAAAGGACAGAAATGTTAGAAGGAAAATATAAAGTATTTCACGAGAGCATTAAGAATTTCATACCCCAAGAGAATATATTTACAGATAAGTTACATAGACTAACATATGGAACAGATGCGTCATTTTATAGACTCATCCCAGAGATAGTTGTAAAAGTAGATATACCTCAAGAAGTTCAAGCTATCGTAGAGTTAGCATATGAACTAGAATTAGGAGTTACTTTTAGAGCAGCTGGTACTTCACTCTCAGGTCAAGCTATTAGTGATTCTATTTTAGTTATTACTTCAAGAAAGTTCACTAACTTTAAAGTTGCTGATGATAAGAGTTATATTTCTCTTGAACCAGCACTTACAGGGGAGCAAGTAAATAATATACTAGCTCCATTTGAGAGAAAGATAGGACCAGATCCAGCTTCAATAAACTCAGCTATGGTTGGTGGTATCGCTGCAAACAACGCATCTGGAATGTGTTGTGGTACTTCTCAAAACTCATATCAAACACTTAAATCTATTAAACTCATCATGGCAGATGGAACAAGATTAGATACTTCAAGCGAAGAATCTAAAAAAGCTTTCAAAGCCAAGCATAAAACATTTTTAAATAACTTAACAGAGTTGGCTAAAAATACTAAAGATGATGAAGTGTTAAGAAAGCTTATTACTAAAAAGTTTAAAATAAAAAACACTTGTGGTTATTCCATAAATGCACTTGTTGACTTTGAAGATGAGTTTGATATTTTATCTCACTTAATTATTGGTAGTGAAGGAACATTAGCTTTTATAGAAGAAGTTACTTACTATACAGTTGAAGATTATCCAAATAAAGCAAGTTCTTTAATGTTTTTCAAAAATATAGAAGATGCTTGTCACGCCGTCACAAAACTTAAATTTGCTAAAGATGATAAAAAAATAACAGTTGCTGCTGCTGAACTTATGGATAATAGAGCACTAAAAACTATCCAAGACCAAGATGGTATGCCGTCTTACTTAAAAGAGTTTGATGATCAAGTAACTGCTTTACTAGTAGAAACAAGAGCAGTAGATAAACAAAGCCTTAAAACTCAAATCTCAGAGATACAAGAGTTGTTAAGTGATTATGAGCCTGTTAGACCTATTGAATTTACAGATGTAGAAAAAGAGTACACACTTTTTTGGAAAATAAGAAAAGGTTTATTTCCAGCTGTTGGTGCAGTAAGAAAAATAGGTACTACTGTAATTATTGAAGATGTAGCATATCCTATAGAACATCTTGCATCTGGAACACTAGAACTACAAAGTTTCTTTAAAAAGCATAATTATGATGAAGCACTTATCTTTGGTCACGCACTAGATGGTAACTTCCACTTCGTATTTACTCAAGATTTCTCTGATGAGAAAGAGATTGCTAGATATGATGACTTTATGAATGATATCACTACAAGTGTTGCAGTTAAATATCAAGGTAGTCTAAAAGCAGAACATGGAACAGGTAGAAACATGGCAGCCTTTATTGAACTAGAATGGGGGAAAACTGCTTATAGATTAATGAAAGAGATAAAAAATATTTTTGATGAGAAAAATATTTTAAATCCTGATGTAATCATCAATGATGACCCACAAGCACATCTTAAAAACTTAAAACCTCTTCCAGCTACAAACTCTATCGTAGATACTTGTATAGAGTGTGGGTACTGTGAACCAGTATGTCCATCAAATGCTATTAGCTTTACACCAAGACATAGAATAGTTGCAAATAGAGAAATATCAAGATTAGAAAGAGCTGGGGAGCATGAAGAAGCACAAGAGCTCAAAGATGCTTATGTATATGATGGTATAGAAACTTGTGCTACTTGTTCTTTATGTTCAACTGTCTGTCCAGTAGGAATCGATACAGGTAACCTTACTAAATATCTAAGAACAGAACAAATTACACCAATGCAAGAAAAAATTGCATCAGTTATTGCAAATAATTATTCAACTGCTATGAGTGGAGTTAAAATTGGACTAGCTGCTTCAAACATTGCTCACTCTATTTTAGGCACATCTGTTTATGGTAGTCTAACTGCTGGTCTTAGAAAAGTAACAAATGGTGCCATCCCAAAATGGAGTGCATCTCTTCCAAAAGCAAATACAATAAATCTTAACTTTAAAAACATCTCAAGTGATAGAAAAGTTGTTTATTTCCCATCTTGTTTTAGTCAAAAGATGGGACAAAGTAAAAACAATATTGAAGAGCAAGGCTTGTTTGATACTACAGTAGAGTTACTAACTAAAGCAGGGTTTGAGATAATCATACCTAATCGTGTTGAAAACTTATGTTGTGGTATGCCTTTCGCTTCAAAAGGATTTATTGACCAAGGTAAACAAAAATCAGATGAATTAGAAGCTGAATTAGTTAAAGCAAGTAATAATGGAAAGTATCCTATTATCTGTGATACTACAGCTTGTGTTAAAAAGATGATAGGGGCATTTGAGAGTAACTTAGATCTTTATGAGCCTGTAGAATTTACTCTAGAGTTTTTGACTAAATATTTAAAGTTTGAAAAAACTGATGAACCTATAGCTATTCACTCAACTTGTACTACAAGAAAAATGGGATTCCATAAACAGTTTATAGAACTAGCAAATATGTGTAGCTCTGATGTTACAGTTCCAGCTGATGTAAAATGTTGTGGGTTTGCAGGTGATAGAGGATTTAATTTCCCAGAGTTAAATGCATCTGCACTTATAAATTTAAAACCAGCTCTTAAAAAAGAAATCAAAAGAGGTTTCTCATCAAGTCCAACTTGTGAAATAGGTTTAAGTGAAAATAGTGGAATCGATTATAACTCAATCTTTCATCTTATAAATAGATGTACGAAAGCTGTTTAGGCTTTTGTACATCAACTATATAATGCTTAAGACAATTATACTTACATAAAACATAAGCTTTTTTAAGTATAATTCCAATAATTTAATTGGTAGTTTAATTACCATAATAATTCTTAACTTTACAAAAAATATCAATACATATCGGAGAACAAATGGGATTAGCAATAGGCTTAGTAGGACTTCCAAACGTAGGTAAATCAACAACATTTAATGCACTAACAAAAGCACAAAACGCGGAAGCTGCTAACTATCCATTTTGTACCATTGAACCAAACAAAGCAGTGGTTCCTGTTCCAGATAAAAGACTAACCCAGCTCGCTAAAATAGTTAATCCAGAAAGAATACAGTACTCAACATTAGACTTCGTTGACATTGCCGGTTTAGTTAAGGGTGCTTCTAAAGGTGAAGGTCTTGGAAATAAATTTTTATCAAATATCCGTGAGACTGAAGTTATTTTACAGATTGTAAGATGTTTTGATGATGAAAACATAGTCCATACTGAAGGGAATATAGACCCTCTTCGTGATGTTGAAATCATAGAAGGCGAACTTATCCTTGCCGATATAGAAGTTCTATCTAACCGTATTGACAGACTTAAAAAACAGGCGAAAGCTGATAAAAATGCTAAAGCTGCTTTAGAAATGGCAGAAGAGCTTATAGAGTTTTTAGCTGATGGGAATTTAGCGAGAAACTTCAAAGATGTAGATAGTGATATATACCAACAGCTAAACAATGAAGTTAGATTTTTAACTCAAAAAGAAATCATGTATGGTGCAAATACTGATGAAGACGGTCTTTTAGAAGACAACAAATATGTACTCTTGCTAAAAGAGCATGCAGAAAAAAACAATTGTGAGCTTATAAAACTTTGTGCAAAAGTTGAAGAAGAGCTAATTGGACTTGATGAAGATGAAGCACAAGAGTTTTTAACAGACCTTGGTGTTGAAGAATCAGGACTAGAGCAAATCATACACAAAGGTTTTGATAAACTAGGACTTATGAGTTACTTTACTGCTGGTGTTAAAGAGGTTCGTTCTTGGACTATCAGGCAAAACTCAACTGCTCCAAGAGCAGCTGCTGCAATTCATAATGATTTCGAAAAAGGCTTTATCCGCGCAGAAGTTATAGCTTATAATGATTATATAGAGTGTGGCGGAGAAAACAAGTCAAAAGAAGCTGGAAAAATGAGACTAGAAGGAAAAGAATATATCGTTCAAGATGGTGATGTAATGCACTTTAGATTTAACGTATAGTCATTTAAACTAAAGGCTCTAGAAAATATATTTATTTTAAGTATGAATTAACTTCAATTCATACTCAAGATTATGTTCTTGTAAAAGTTTTTCTAGAAGGATTAAATCTTCGTACTCAAAATAAACCGCAATACCACAGTCGCTTGAATACTCTCTCGGAGTAGGAACAAGTTTGACAAGCATACCAGATAATGGCTTCATAATATTTTCGCAGTAAAAAGCACATGATGTGGTGTAAACGAGAAAATAACCTTTATTCATTTTCAATTACCCTTAGCAATTTTTTCGAGTGAATCTAGAACATACTCTATCTCATTTTGTGTTGTAAACACTCCAGGAGAAAGGCGAACAGTACCACCTTGTGAATATGTACCGATAGTACGATGTGTGGCTGGAGAACAATGAAGCCCAACCCGTGTCATAATCCCAAAATCTCTATCTAGCATCATAGCAATCTCTGAAACATTTTTTTCTTTCATATAAAATGAAATAGTACCTGTTGTCAAAAGTGAACTGTCAACTTCACAAACACTTATATTTTGCATTTCACGCATTCCTACTAATAGCTGTTCGCGTAATTCTAGCTCATGTTTGTTTATTGCATCTATACCTTTAGCATCTACCCAAAGGATACCTTCTAAGAGCCCTGCTATTCCTGGCATATTCATAGTTCCACTTTCATACTTATCAGGCAGTATGCAAGGCTGGATCATATCTTCGCTTCTGCTACCTGTTCCACCTTGTATCAAAGTGTCAAATTCTTCAACATCAACTGTATCTAAAAAAGAAAAAAAACCAGTTCCCATAGGACCAAGCAAACCTTTGTGTCCAGATGCACATAAAATATCAATACCCATTTTTTTCATATTTAACTCTGCTACACCAAGGCTTTGAGAAGCATCAACTAAGAAAAGAGCGTTATTCTCTTTGGCAATATAAGCAAGAGCTTCTATAGGTAGCAATGCTCCTGTTACATTGTTACCATGTACACAAGCAATCATTTTCACACCAACTGCCAACTCTTTTGCCTTATTTAAATCTAAAAGACACATTGAATTAGCCGGAATTGTACGAATGATGATTCCTCTTTTTTTTTGAACCTCATAAAGAGGTCTCATAATGGAGTTATGCTCTAAGCTGCTTACTAAAACTATATCGCCTTTTTTGAGTAGACCATATAAGCATGTATTTAGTGCTTGAGTTGCATTTTGTGTGAATATTGTTTTAAAAATATTTGGTTGCCCAATAAAGTTTGAAAGTGCAGCGCGACACTGATATAAAATTCTTCCAGAATCTATTGAAAGAGCATGCCCACTTCTTCCAGAATTTGCCCCAACACAATCAAGAAAGCCTACTATGGCTTCCTTTACTGATGGTGGTTTAGGAAAAGTAGTTGCTGAATTATCTAAATAAATCATTTTTACTTAGACAACATAAACTCTGTGCTGTACTCATCAAGTTTATTCATCACTATGCTAAATCCCATTTTTTCAGCAAACCGTTGAATGTTCTCTACAGATGCTCCGCAATCTGAAATAACTTTAATTTCTAAAGCTCCACTATCTATAACGTTTTTTAATTCTAATACCGGAGCAGGACAAGAAAGACCTCTCACATCAATTGTTTTCATATTATACTCCTCTATTTTCTTTTGCCATAAAACCAAGCAAAATACAAAATGCTAGTCCTGCAAAAACTGCAACTGGTGCATTTGCTCCAATTCCAGCAGGAGAACTTGCCAATCCAAAATTATGTGCAATACCAGCACCAACTATTAATCCCATAACAAATACGCCAGCATCTGCATCACCTTCACCAGATAAGATAAGCTGACGTCCAGGACATCCACCTGCAAATGTAAGAGCAATACCGGAGAGTAACATACCTAAAAAGTTCCACACTACGTCATTATGTGCAATTGGTTGACCAGTAAAGCCTGGATTAAAAAATCCCAAAGATACATTAGTAACAAAGGCAGCTAATACTAACGCTATGACACCTTGCAAAATATGTGTTTCTTTAAGTAATACAGTATCTCTCACTGCAGCTACCATACAAAAACGACTTTTTTGGAAAATAGCACCTAAGAAAAGACCAATTACTAACGAAATCACCAAAGGAGCGTGCATGAAACCAGGTCCTTTTGTAGAAAACTTAACAGGTGTGTTCTCACCAAACATTCCCCATAGTAATAAACCAAAAAATACTACTGCCAATAAAGGCATAATATAACCAACTATTTTACTTGTTGGGCGATTTCTACCTAGACTAAATCCTTTTTTTAAGAAATAGACTCCAATTAAAATCCCAACAACTAACCCAGCAATTCCAGCAAGTGATGTAAAATCTCCAGCCGAAAATCTTAGCCACATTCGCCATGGGCATCCCAGAAACACCAATGCACCAATCATAGCAAATACACCTAAGAAAAATCTTGCTAAAGGAGCGGATCCCGAGCGAGCACGAAAATCTTTTAACAAAAGAGAAGAAATAAAAGCACCAATAATTAACCCAATAATCTCAGGTCGAATGTACTGAACAACACCTGCATTATGAAAGCCAAGTGCACCAGAAATATCCCGTAAAAAGCATGCTGCACAGATGCCCATATTTCCTGGATTTCCATACATAACAAGCACAGGTGCTAATACACCGAATGCTACTCCAGCCACAACCGGCCAAAAAGCGAATTTTTTAAACATTAATAAGTCCTTGAAAATTTAAAATATCATGCACTGAGGACATGTTTGCCAAAACTTGGCACTAAATTAGAAGTTGGGAGGGGGTTGCATGAGAAGATGCTTGCCAAAACTTGGCACTTGATTAAAATTTACAACGAAAGATTATCTTTTATATTCTTTTAAGAAGCTTAATATACTAAGTAACTTTAAATAACAATTACTTAAAAAATGTGATAAGATATGAGGGTAAATATGTTTATCTGATTATCGTGATAGAACTTTTGATACTAAGTATGATGTTTTTTAAAGGGATGGAAATATTTTTATAAAATTGCAAGTACTTGATACTACAAATGAATAAGTCTCAATCATAGTACAAGATAATTCTTTATATATTTTTTGCTATGGTTTCTCCATATTTAACATCTTTACCAACAATGTCATTAAGCTCTAACATTCCTTTTTCAGCCAATATTACTATTGTAGAACCCATTTCAAAACATCCAAAGTCATCACCTTTATTTAAAGAAAGACCTTCATATTTATACACACTTTGCGTCGTAGCATCTGCATTTGTTTTTATTTTAGGTTCGAAAGAAACTTGCATTACACCCACATTTAAAGCGCCTACAAGTACCATGTAAAATCTTTTACCAGAGGTGTTCTCGCACATCAAAACGACTCTTTCATTCTCAATAAAAAGATTTACTCTTTTTTTAAGTGATGGTAAATTTACAGGATATAATTTACCTGGAATATGTACAGCTCTTATGACCTTCAACTTAGTTGGAATGTGGTAACGATGATAATCTTTTGGAGACAGATAAAAGTTTATAAATTCTCCATTATGAATGGATTTTTTTTCATCTGAACTAAAATTTTCACCTAAAAGTTCATCACTAGAATACTTCATACCTTTAATTTGAAGGGCGTAGTCTTTTGTTAACTTACCACAATCAGAAATCAAAGAGTCACATGGAGAGATAAAATCATCTGCTTCTAAAGAAAAAACTCTATCTTCATTGAGTTTTCTTGTAAAAAGAGCATTAAGACTTTTATATGTACTAGGTGATTGGAATTCACTCATATCAAGTCCCATTAAACCAACATAAGAGCTGTTTACAATTTTTTGAAACCATTTAGGAAATTCTTTGTTTGCAAATTTTCCAAAGTTTTGTGAAATTGCTGATGTTATATGTTTACTCATTTGTACCTCTTATTCGTTAATTTTTCTTTTTGCTATCTCTTCTATTAGAACTGTTGCATATGAGCCTTTTGGAAGAGTAAAGTTCATTTCATAATGAGCTTCAACTGGTTTAAACCTACCTTCAACATCCTCTGGAAATACCCATGCATAGCGTCTAGCACCATCTGCATTTATCTCATCATCGAAATCTTTTTCTATACCTCTAGCTATGCCTGATGATATTTTAACTTTTTTACCACACAACAAGCCAGTTGGAGAGATTCCTCTATCGTTAAACCTAGTTAAATCATCCTCTGAGCCTTCAAAATCAAATAATCTACCATGAGGATAATGTTCCATCACATCACCTTCTATAAGCTTAAATGGATGTTTTTGAGCTTTTAGTTTTGATACTTCATCATTTGGCATATTTAATATAGGCTCAAGTTCTGCCGGTTCAAAATTATTTACAAGTCTACTAATTTCTAATCTTCTACTAAGCCATAGGTTAAATAAATGACTTTGATAAGAATTTATAAGAAGTTTTTTTACTCTAGGATTTCGCTCTCTAGCTTCACCTTTAGCAATTTTTTCACCTATAATATGGTTGTCTCCATCATTTCCAAATCTTTGATAACCAAAGAAGTTAGGTATACCAAATTTAGTTATATTTTTAAGTGCTTCATCTATTTTTTGAGCACTAGTAGGATTTACCTTTTTAACTTTAATATAAAACCTATTACCTTTTAAATGTCCTATTCTTATTTTATTATTATGGTAAGTTTTTGATATAATTTTGACATTTTCATGCTCAAAGTTATCTAGCATCTCTTCGTGCTTTTTATGTAAAGATATATATTGTTTTGTCATAGCATGCTTGTCTTTTAGACCTGCATAACCTATCTCTTTATTTTGGATGCCAAGATATCTTGCAAATATACCTACTAATTCAGGAGTAGTAAGACTCTTTTTTCTTACAAAAAGAACTAGATGCTCACCCTCTCCTGAAAACTCATAAAGAGGAATCTCTTCAACAACAAAATCTCTTGGACTCTGCTTAAAATGAAAATCAATGCTAGAATGATCTAACGAATAAAATCTATCCATATATTACCTTTAAAAATGATGCGCTTTGCATCTAGATGCGTATCTTACTCTTGCACTTTTTGCAAAAATATTCAACGGTGTTCTGACTTGTGCTGCTCGTCTAATAACAGCTTTTCTATGCCTTTTATCAAAAGCAATTAACATCTCATATTCTTCACCGCTACACGCGATTTTATTTGAGATTTTTTTATAAAATTTAAAACCTAATTTATTTACATTCGAAAGCTTATCTAAGTCACTAAAAAGACCATCAGATATATCCATACCAGAACTTAAAAACCTTCTACTATTATTTATAAACTTATCTCTTAACTCTATATTGACAAACTTGGACTTACTGTGTATTTTTCCCAGGTTTGAAAGAGTATACAAATCTTTCAAACTTGCTCCAAGTCTACCAGTGTATGCTAATAAATAACCATGCCTAAGTCCACTTCTAAAGAGAGGTTTTCTTGTATAAGAAACTATAGTAATAGTAATATCTAATTTAGTATTACTTATAGTGTCTCCACCAATAATCTCTACTCCATATTTAGCAGCAGCATCTTCAAATCCAGAAACTAACTCTCGCATCTCTAACTTTGTAATACTTTTAGGCATTGCCACACTTAAGAGAGCATACTTAGGTTTAGCATTCATAGCTATAGCATCTGAAATATTAATTATCATAGCTTTATAAGCTATTTGGTAGTGGTTTATCCATTTAGTTTTAAAATGTACATTTTCAAAAAATGCATCTTTAGAATAAACATATTCACCTATCAAAGCACCATCGTCCCCTATATGTGAACTAGTAAACTGAGATATAAAATAATTTTCTTTCATTAAAATTAACTTCTTTTAGTTCCCTTTAAGTATATATTAAAGGCTATAAATATAAAATGTATGTAATTATATCATTATTAGGAAAAATAAATTGAAACACTCTATAAATAAAATATTTAATAATCTATCGAAGTATTTATTAGTTATCTCTTTTTTTGGATTTGTTGTTGTTTTTCTTCTTTTTGAACAAGACATTTCATATTCAAAAATTGATAATTTAAAAAACCAACAAGTAATCGTTAATAGTCTAGCAAATCTAAAACAAACTGACATAGAATTAGCTCTTATACAATTTAATGGTAAGAGTACTCAACTCGAACATGAAATGCAGAAACTGCGTATGCTAGACAAGTACCATTTCACTAGCAAATACCTACTTAAAAATTCTGATGAATATTTATCAGATGTAGATAAATTATCAAAACTAACTACTAAGTTCAACTCATTAGCACACGAATACTATATAAAAAACCTTAAAAATGTAGAACAAAAAACTAAAGAGTTAAAAAACACTTTTTACTCCGTTAAAACTCACCTAGATTCTATGATATTGAAAAATATAACTTATAACGAAGAAGAGTTCAACTTATTGAAAAAGACAACTTATTTGCTACTTTTATTTACTGTATTAACTACCTTTTGGTATAGAAAAAGGTTTAAAGCTATATATTCAGACATCTTGTATCTATATGCAATAGACAAAGACAAAAAGAACTATGAAATTTTTTCAGAAGAAGTAGATGCTATAAAACTAAGAATGAATAGAAAACCGGTAGTAACAGACAATCCAGCAATGCTTGACCCAGTTACACAAATAAACAATCATAAAGGGATGATGAGCTCATATAGTCAGAAGAGAGGGATTAAAGATAGCAATTTTACTTCAGTTACTATTTTGGAAATAGATAATTTTTCAAAACAAAAAAGAGCTTTTTCACAAGAATTTACTCAAGCCATATTGAAAAAAGTTGCTTTTACTATTTCTCTTCATGAGCAAGCAACGGATGTAATAGCTAGAACTGACTACAATCAGTTTACTATAATATTATCAAGAACGTCTAAGGAACAGTCCTTTAAAGATATTGATATTATCCGTCAAAGTATCTCTGAAATAAAATTTAAAGCACCAACCGGAAATATAATAATAATTACAGTAAGTGGTGGTTTTATAATCAAACCAAATAATCAATCATTAGAGGAATCTATAAGACGAGCCAAAGAAGTTTTACAACATTCAAAGGAAAAAGGTACAAACTCAATTTCTCAAACTATGGATCTTGCAGAACAAGATTTATAAAAATTTTCTTACTAAAGATTATAATATTAAGACTTTTGAATTATTTACTTAATAAATCGAAATAAATAGTAACTTCACTATTAGAAGACTAATGTTTAACATTGGCAAAGGCTTCTCGCGTTATAATCCACATTATTTTGAATAAAGGAAAGCTAATGAGTATTCCTATATATACTTACGATGCGATAATTGTCGGTGCAGGTTTAGCAGGCTGTGCCGCAGCAAGAGAGCTACAAAGGGCAAACAAAAAAGTTGCAGTTATAACAAAATTGCATCCTCTGAGAAGTCACTCTGGAGCAGCTCAAGGTGGTATTAATGCGGCACTTAGTGATGAAGATAGCGTTGAATTACATGAATTAGATACAGTAAAAGGGTCTGATTATTTAGCTGATCAAGATGCTGTTGAGTACATGTGTCAAAAAGCTCCAGAAACTATTCGTTGGATAGAAAGAATGGGTGCAGCTTTTAGTAGAACTCCCCAAGGAAATATTGCTCAAAGACCTTTTGGTGGTCAATCATCTGCTCGAGCATGTTATGCCAAAGATAGAACAGGATTGACTTTACTTCAAACTATTTATGAGCAAGCACACCGTTCAGGTGTAAAATTTTGGGATGAATGGTATGCAGCAGATTTAATTTACAAAGATGGAAAAGTTAGCGGTATTGTTGCATTTAACATTCGGGATATGCAAATTGCTATATTTAACGCAAAATCAGTAATGTTTGCTACAGGTGGATACGCTCGTTCATACAAAATTAACTCAAATGCACATGCGAATACTGGTGATGGTCTATCTATAGTTGCTCGCCATGGACTGCCATTAGAAGATATGGAATTTGTACAGTTTCACCCGTCAGGTCTTTCAGGTAATGGTGTTTTGATTTCTGAAGCTGCTCGTGGGGAAGGAGGATATCTTTTAAACTCCAATGGTGAAAGATTTATGAGTAAATATGCTCCACATGCAATGGAACTTGCCTCTCGTGATATTGTTAGCCGTGCAATTTTAAATGAGATTAGAGAAGGTAGAGGTGTTGGTCCCAAAAAAGATGCAGTTTACATTGATGTAACTCATCTAGGAAAAGATCTTATCATGAAAAAACTTCCTGAATTACGTGATTTAGCTATTACATTTTTAGGTCTTGATATGATAAAAGAACCTATTTTAATCTCCGCAACAGCTCACTATTCTATGGGTGGTATTCCAGTAAATATAGCTGGTAATGTTCGTAAGAACAATAATGAAACAGTAGAAGGTTTTTATGCCGCTGGTGAATGTTCATGTGTATCAGTTCATGGTGCGAATAGACTTGGTGCAAACTCAGTTTTAGAAGCTTTACTTTTTGGTCGCTTTGTTGGTAAAACTATAGTTCAAGAGATTGACAGCATAAAACTTCGTGAAGCAACACAAGAAGATGCAAAAACTGCTTTAGATGAAATCAACTCTATTATAACCAACAATGGTAGAGAAACTGTACCAGAACTTAGAAATGAACTTCAGCAGTGTATGACAGATAATGCTGGTGCATTTAGAACTAAACAATCACTAGATATTGCAATAGCAAAGATTAAAGAACTTCATACTAGATTTAAAGATATCCGTATAAAAGACAAGTCCAAAATATTTAACACTGAACTTCAAGAAGCAATAGAATTTGGTCATATGCTTGACTATTGTGCATTTATTGTCCAAAGTGCTGTTGCTAGAAATGAAAGCCGTGGTGCTCATTATAGAGAAGATTTTGAAAGTCGTGATGATGAAAATTTCTTAAAACACACTATGGCTTACATGGATAAAAATGGTGATATAACTCTTGATTATATGGATGTTAAACTTGGTAAACATGAATTAAAGCCCAGAGCATACTAAGGAGTACTTATGAATAAAGGCAAAATAACTACAAAAAAAGTAAATTTCAAAGTATTTCGTTTTAATGCTTACCAAGACTACCTTCCATATTACGATAACCACAGAATGCAAGTGAATTCTGGAGAAGTAGTTTTAGATATATTAGATAGGATTAAATGGGATATAGACGGTAGTTTTTCTTATCGTAGAAGTTGTCGTCACGGAATTTGTGGAGCTTGTGCAATTAAAGTGAATGGTCGAGCAACTCTTGCTTGTAAAGAGAATATAAATGACATGACAGAACTTTTTGGTGATGAACTTACTATTGAACCACTAAGTATTAAGAGAGCGGTTAAAGATATGATTATAGATACTGATGATTTTTGGTATAAGCATGATGCTATACATCCATATCTTATCTCTGATGTTAATGAACACCCAGAACATGAGCACATTGTAACCCCAGAACAAGCCGATGAGCTTCATGAAGCAGATTTATGTATTCAGTGCGGCGCTTGTCATTATGCTTGTCCTGTTGTAGAAATCAACGAATCTTTCTTTGGTCCTGCAGCTTTTGCTAAAGCTTTTCGTTTTGAAGCTGATGTTCGTGATGAAGCACATACAGAGAGACTTCTCCACTTACATGAAGAAAAACAAGGTCTTTGGGACTGTGTAAAATGTTTTGAATGTGCAGAGGTGTGTCCTAAAAATGTTAATCCTATTGAAAAAATAACTAAACTTCATCAGAAGCTTTTTAAAAAAGGGGTTGCAACTTCAAATATTGCAACACGTCATGCAGTTGGATTTAAAAATTCTATAGATAAGAAAGGAATACTAGATGAAGGTCAACTCGTTCTTTATTCTGAGGGAGCTAGTATTCTAAAACACATTCCTGTAGCACTTCAAATGTATAGAAAAGGTAAAATTGTAATGCCTTGGAATCTTACGGTATCTGATAATCTTGATGAAATTCAAAAACTTATAAAATCATCATCAACTGCAAAGTTTTAGGAATATAATATGAAAAAAATAAAATATGCACTTTTTACTGGTTGTACAGCTAAACAGAGTACGCCAGAACAGATGATGTCAACTTTAGCAGTAGCTAAGAAATTAAATATAGAACTAGTAGAACTAACAGAAGCTTCATGTTGTGGAGCTTCTCATTTACAAGACTACGATGATTTTTTATCTCTAGTTTTAAATGCTAGGAATATTGCTTATGCTGAAAAACATGAGTTAACAATGCTTACTATTTGTAATACATGTCAACTAAATACAGCTATGACAAAACATCGTCTTGATAATAGCCCAGAACTAAAAGCTAAAGTAAATGAAAAACTTGCAGAAGTTGGATTAGAGTACAAAGGTACGTCTAAAATCATTCACTTCCTTTATGCAATCATAGAAGACATTGGACTTGATAAAATCACGGAGATGGTAACAACTCCTTTAAGTCAGTTTAATATTGCACCATTTTATGGTTGTCACAATATTCGTCCATCTGAACTTCACGATGAATCTAAGAAAACAAAAGAGAGTTCTTACCGACCTACTTCTCTTGATGACTTGATTATTGCTTGTGGTGGTAATACAGTTGAGTATGAGGAGAAAAATAAGTGTTGTGGTTTCCATGTGGAACTTCAAGCTCCAAAGACTGCAGCTATCTTAACCGGTAATACAATTGCCGGGGCAATGGATGCTAATGCAGACTGGATGGTTACTCCATGTCCATTATGTCACTTAAAACTTGACACACAAACAAAAACTGCGAGTGAAGCAATAGGTCGTGAAGTTAAACTTCCTGTTCTTCATATGCAACAAATGATTGGTCTTGCACTTGGCTTTTCATCTCAAGAACTAGGTTTACAACACCACGTATCTAAAGTTGATTTCGTATAAGACACTACTTAAAAGTAAAACTTTGGAGTAATGTTTTACCCCATTGTAACAGTCAGTCTTTTATATAGCTAAACTATCTCATTAAAGGCAAAAGAAATTAATAAAATTGTAGAATATAATAAAAAACACTTGGAGTAAACAGATGCTAGAGATTAAACTTTTTAAATTTGACAGTAAAACAGACTACTTACCCTATTATAAAAACTATAAAATAAAAAGTATTCAAAGCGACACAATCGCTGATCTTTTAAAAAAAATTAACGATATAGAAAAATTTTCTTTTCTTGATGAAGAGAAGTTTTATGTTAGAGTAAACAATATATTTACACCAATAACAGCACTAGTAAGTGAGTTTATTACAAAGACAAACCAAGAGTTATTAATAGAGCCCATTAGTATCCTAAGAGCAAAAAATGATTTAATTATAGATATAGAAGACTATAAACTTAAATTTTATATTTTAAGTGCTTTTTTGGGGGAAAGTGAGATAGAAAGTTTAATTAAAGACAAAAAATATCTTTTAGAATATTATGCTTCAAATACACTACACTTTAACAGAGATTATATTGGTGATCATATTTTACTTTTAGCGTCAGACATTATTAAGTCCCAAACAGAAAATAAAAATAAAATTTTTCAGACAATTGCTGATAAAGACGATGGTATACAAAACCACACATCTCTTGAAAATAGAGTTTTAGACCATACAAATAGTGAATATACTATTTCTCAACTCTCTAAGGACTATTGTGAAATAAACAATATAATTTACGCTTACAAACAATACGAAAACCATGATTTAAGCGATGATACACAGCAGTACTTTGATAATTTCAATATAGCTTGCTATAACTCTTTAGGTGACGATTCTTTTGAAAGTATTATAATTGGGAGCAAAGCAAATTATGTAGAACTTGAGTCTAAAAACTTTGCAATGCCTAATTTCGGTACAAATAAAAAACTAATACATCTTATAGCAGGAAATATACTATTAGAAGCTAAAGATAATAATGCAGATTTTCTAATAGTAAATGATGAAGATGATTTATCAATTTTTGATGGTATGCAAAAAACTATTGAAAAAGTAGTTGGTAGAGACATAGCACTACCAGTAGTTACCAAAGCAGAATTTTTGCAATTACTTCAAGGTAAAAAAGAGTTTAGTAAACATAAAGTAAAACTATCTTTTTTAGGTTAATCTATGAGTAGTTCTATAGAAATTATATCATGGAACGTAAATGGTATTCGTGCGGTAGGAAATAAAGAAGCATTAAAATGGATAGATGAACGTGAACCTGATATCTTATGCTTACAAGAAATTAAAGCCTTACAAGAACAAATACCCCAAGATTTGTTTGACAAAAAATATCAAGATATTATCGTAAACTCTGCAACTAAAAAAGGTTATAGTGGTACTATGACTTGGAGTACTCTTGAAAATAATTACAATTCAACCTGTCTTGATATTGATACAATGAGTGAGGGCAGAATAGTTGAGACTCACTACGAGGATATAGTTCTTTTTAATGTGTATTTTCCAAATGGTCAAAAAGATGAAGAGAGACTTGCTGTAAAAATGAAGTTCTATGATGACTTTTTAAGTTATTGTGAGAAACTGCGAGAAGAGGGTAAGTCAATTATTATTTGTGGTGATGTGAATACTGCGCACAAAGAAATAGACCTTAAAAATCCAAAAGCAAATTCTAAAAAATCTGGTTTTCTTCCTATGGAGAGAGAGTGGATGGACAAGCTAGTTGACCATGGTTATATAGATACTTTTAGATATGTAAACGGAGATGAAATAGACAGATACAGTTGGTGGTCATACCGTTCAAGTGCAAGACTAAAAAATGTAGGTTGGAGAATAGACTACTTTTTCATCTCCGAAGATTTATGTGAAAATCTTGAAGATGCTTTTATACTAGACTATATAGAAGGCTCAGATCACTGCCCTATTGGGATTAGAATCTCTATATAATATTTATTTAGCTTTTGGTCTAAATGCTTTTATAACTTCTTCATTAGTTTGAATAAATGGACCTTCAAGTAAATCTATGCAGTATGGAACAGCAGGAAAAACTGCATCTAAGCATTCACGAATTGACTTTGGTTTTCCTGGTAAATTTATGATTAAAGATTTACCTCGTATTCCTGCAGTTTGACGAGAAAGAATAGCTGTTGGAACATACTTTAAGCTTACTTGACGCATAAGCTCTCCAAAACCAGGCATCATCTTCTCACATACATTCTCAGTCGCTTCAGGAGTAACATCTCTAAGTGCTGGACCAGTTCCGCCCGTTGTAACAACTAAACAACACCCGGCTTCGTCACAAAGCTCTTTCATAGTATTTTCAAGAACATCTTGCTCATCAGGTATACATCGATAAACTATCTCAAACTCACTAGTTAAGTAATCTTTCATTGTATCTTGAATAGCTACACCTGAGATGTCTTCATAAATACCTTTACTTGCTCTGTCACTGGCTGTTATTACACCTATTTTTATTTCGCTCATATTATTTCCTTTTATATATTAGTTTATTTGCAAAAAATGATTTGCTTCTTTTACATAAGTCACAGTTGCAACTTGTAAAAAAAACTCCCTAGCACCTTCTACATCTATAATTTTATCTTTTTCTCCAAGATAAACTTCTATCTTAATACCTTTGTTTACGAGCTCTTGTAACTTTTCTAAGTCCCACTCATAATTAAGTAATTCATCAAGTTCTTTGTCCGTACTTTCTTTGTTTTGTACTATTTTTGTTTCATAAGGATCAAAGCATAAAGATATAAATTGTTTTATGTATAGAACATCACTTTTAGAAAAAGACAGCATCTGTAGTCTTTTAAACTTTAAAGACTTTGTTTGAAAAAAAGCTGGAGAAATCAATTGCAGTGTGTCAACTCTTTTTCCTGAAGCTATTTTTTCTTTCACTTTATTAAAAGCTTTAATAGCACCATAACTAAATCCCGATATACAATAATCAGATTTATTTAAGAACTCTTCAAGAAGATATTCTTCTTTTGTTAAAGAAAATCCGCTAAAGAACAGCATCTATCGCTTTTTGAACATCGACTTTAGTAATGCTTTCTCTTTCATTTAGTACACTCTCTATTGAGTGCATAACATCTTGCATAGACTCCAGAAGTATCTTTGTTTCATTATAAAGTCTATTCATAAGAACTTCTCTCTCTTGAGCTTTAGAGATAAGAGATAAACCCATACCATATTCTTCAAGCATTTTATCAACAAGTTCTTTTGCCTGATCTAAGTCAACTTTAGCACTACTTGAATGTTCACCAAACCTCATTTCAGATGCCACTACTCCAGATAAATGAACCTTAACTCTTGACTCTAACTCATGTTTAATGAGGGGCTCGTCAATGTTTGGAGTTAGCTTTTCATTGGAAAGCATTAGCTTTTCAAAAGGAAGGTTGAAATAAGTAGCTGTAATAGCTTTTGCAGCTTGATAAGTCACCCTATACTCTTTTTGCTCATCACTTAATATCTGAAGTTTCTTTTTACCAAACATTACTTTATCTTTGACCTGATGAAAGTGTTCAATCGTTACATGAAAGTCTTTTTGTCTAAGAGCAAGGAGTGCTGCTTCATTTACAAGAGCAGCAAGAGATGCACCATTAAAAGCTACGGTCATATTTGCAACTGCCATAACATCTAACTCATGTGGTACTTTATCTAAATATTTTTTTAAGATAGAGGCTCTTTCTTTTTTTGTTGGAAGTTCTACAAATACTCTTCTATCAAACCTTCCTGCACGGAGTAAAGCAGAATCAAGTACATCTATTTTATTTGTTGCAGCTACAACTATAACACCACTTTGACTCTCAAACCCATCCATCTCTGTTAAAAGTTGGTTTAAAGTAGCTTCACGTTCATCATTTCTTTGGCCATCTCTTGTTTTACCAACAGCATCTATTTCATCTATAAAAATGATGGATGGTGAGTTATTTTTAGCAGCACTAAAGAGTTCATGAACTCTTTTGGCTCCCATACCAACGTATATCTGAACAAAAGAAGCACCACTTTGATAAAAAAATGGAACTCCAGCCTCATGTGCTACTGCTTTTGCAATCATTGTTTTACCAACTCCTGGAGGACCAACTAAGAGAACCCCACGCGGCATTCTTGCTCCAAAACTTTTGTATCGTTTTGGATTTTTTATAAAGTCTATAATCTCTTCAAGTTCAATTTTAACATCACTTATTCCACCAATATCACTAAACTTAACATCACTTTTTATAGCTTCTACTGGACTGCTTACATTCATCTCTACTCTAGAAGCGGCTTGTGCCCCACCTCCCTCAACTAAAGGTGAACGTTTTTGCCACCATCTAATAAAAAGAGTTCCAAGTCCTAAAAATAAAATTATAAATAATAAGTAAACAAGGAGACTAGACCCAGAATCTACTTCCACTTTATAATCAACAAACATCTTAGGTGTAACTTGAGAAGATGCAATCTTATAAAACTCATTATCAGTTTTTAAATACACATAATCTTTTGTAATTGTCACATTTTTAACTGTGTGGTTGTCAAGTATTAATTGTGAATCACGTAATGTAATCTCAGATGCATTGTCCCTTAGTATCGCAAACAAAACTAAAGCTATTATAATAAAGCTCGAAATATATAATAGAAGTCTGTTAATCTTAGAATTTAGCATAATTGAATTCTCCTCTAACTTCATAATTTTTTACATTTATCCAGTTTCCAAGTAAATCTTCATCTGACTCTATTACAATCTTGTTGAAATGCTGGTCATGTCCAACATATAAAGAATCTTTTTTACTCTCTATTAAAACTTCTAGTTCACCATTAAAAGAAGTTCTAAATTCTAAATTCTTTTTCTTGATAAGTGATTCCAATTCGTGTAAACGTTCTTTTGCTAGTGAACCATTCACTTCTGGTTTTAATGTTGCTGATGGCGTTCCATCACGTTTTGAATATGTGAAAGCATGCAAATGTGTAAGTGGCAAATTACTTGCATTTACCATAGCCTCAGCCCAAAGTTTTGAACTCTCACCAGGATGTCCTGTAATAAAATCAGTACCTATTGCAAAACCCTTTGATGCCAATAAATCAAATAACTCTCTATCTTTTTTGTATACATTTCTTCGGTTCATAATACGTAGCATCTCTGGGGAAGTGTGTTGAAGGGCAATGTGAAGATGTTTTTCAAGCCAAGGCTCATCAAGTATCTCTAAAAATTCATCCCCTATTTGTATTGGTTCGACACTTCCAAGCCTAATACGTCTAACACCACGAATTTGTGAGATTTTCTTCATAAGTTTTGCAACAGAAGTTCCAGTTTTTTGTCCGTAACTTCCAACATTAGTTCCAGTTAGTATAAACTCTCCAAAGCCATTTAATGCAAGTCTACTTATTTGTTCAAGTATCCTGCCCTCATCCATACTTCTAGCATCTCCTCTTACGAAGGGGATAATACAGTATGAACAACGAAAGTTACAACCTTCTTGAATCTTTATAAACGCTCTACTTTTACCAACAAAATCATCGACTACTGCTTCATCTATATGATTTAAATCACCTGGATCATAAAAAGGTTTTTCTTGGGATAAAAGAGTGTCTATTTTTAACTTTTCACTTTGACCAAAGACACCATGAACTCTTCCAGATGCAAGTAGACTTTCACCTTTTGTATGAGCACCACATCCTGTTAAAAAGACTTTTGCCTTCATTGTTTTTTCTACATGAGACAAATATGAACGAACGTGAGAGTCAGCTCCATTTGTAACTGTGCATGAGTTTATAACAACAGCATCTGCTTCTGATTCATTTTGTGTAATCTCATAATCTTTTAAAGCACCCATCATTACCTGAGAGTCATAAAGGTTTGTTCTACAACCAAAAGTTTTAAAATATACTTTCTTCACTTATATTACCTCACTAGTATCAAAAGGAGGTAAATTTCTCTCCGTTTGAATATGTAATCTTTGAGTAGGATATGCAATTGTAATGTCATCTTCTTTGTTAAAAGCTTCAACTATCTCTACAGATATTACACTTCTTAAAGTCAATGTAGCATACGCATTTGTTAAATACCAAGAGTCAATGCAAACACCATTAGGCTCAATAAAAGAAAAAATTCTTGGTTCAACATTTGTATTTTTAAGACTATATTGACTTCTAAGTTTATTTAACTGTTTTCTTGTAATATCAGTATAACCTTTAGAATACTTTTTAACTATCTCTTTAGCTAAATGCATTGCTTTTTTGTGGTTTGAATCAAATGATATTGTAATTGCAACACCATCCCAAACTGTTTTCAAAGAACTATGTGTATAGTTTGCAATCATATTTGTAAAAACATAATTGTTTGGTACAAATATTATTCTTCCAGCTCTTCTATTTTCTGTAACTGCTGTTAAAGTAATGTCTTCAAGAAGTGTCATACGAAGAAGTGATATATCCATAACATCTCCAACATACTTCATCCCATCCATATCAACTCTAATTCTATCACCGACATGAATACTTCCTCCAACAACTACAACAAGCCAACCTAAAATACTCATAAACCAATCTTTCATTGCGATGGCAATACCCGCAGATGCAAAACCTAGAATGGTAACAAGATAACTTGCGTTTTGTATATAGTTAAAAAATAGAATAAAGATAATTATATTAAAGTTTATAAAGTTAATGATTTTATTAGCCATATAAAATCGTTCATTATCGGTGATATATTTTTTAACAAATAGTTTAAGAATAAAAAATATAAAAAATACAACAAGAACAACTACACCAATTTTTCCAAGTTTAATTACTTGAACTTCTATATCTTTATTTACATTAATCTCTAGAATCTCTAGTCTTTTTTGATACACTTCAGATGTTACATCCATCGTGTCTAAAGCAGTTGAAAATATCTCTAACTCTTTAGCCTTTAATTTTGCATGTTCAACATATTCTTTGTTTATATCAAGAGGAGCTATTTCCTTATAAATATTATTTTCTTTTAGCAAAATAGAAATTAGATCGGTTAATTCATCTTTTCTTTTTATGTAATCAGTAAAGTCAGAATCTAGTGTTTTTATAAGAGAAATACCAGTAAATATATCAAAGGGATTAGTAATACTCACCTTTTCTTCAATATTAGATGGAGTAATTATTTTCGAAAATGGAGCACTGTCTTTTTCTTTTAATTTTTCAATTTGTGAAGCTAAAATTTTTTCTTTAGAAATTAATGCAGAAAGCTCATCTTGTTGACTTAAAGTTTTTTTTCTTTTATTTTGAAGATATTTTATACGTTTTTTAATTGTTTGGAGAGCATCTCTAACTTCAAGTGAAGTCAAATACGAAGCATAACTCTTAGTCCACACTTTCTCTTTAGCTATCTCATCGTCAAGTTTTTTTATCATTTGTAAATAGTTAGTAATACTCTTAACTCTTTGCTCTTCTTTTTGAATTTCTAGAATACCTAGTTTTTCAATACTAAGAGCTTTATTACTATTAACTTTAGAAGTTTCATTGACTTGAGCGTAAGAAGTAGAAGCAAGTAATAAAAATAGAAAAAATATTATTCGCATTTATAAATCTCCGAACTTGTCTAATACAGAGAGAATAACCTTAGAATCTATATTATCTGTTATGCTCACATCACCAATGCCATTAGGCAGAATAAACGTTATATTGGTATCTGAACTTTTTTTATCTAAAAAGAAAGTTTCATAGAATGTATTTGCATTTTCTACATTATATGTTGTTGGTAAGTCATAGTTTTCTAAAAGATTTTTAATTCTAGCAGCCTCTTCTTTACTCATCAACCCCAAATTTACAGCTGTTTCATTTGCCATAACCATACCTATTGAAACAGCTTCACCGTGCAAGTATTTTTTATATTTTGTTTCATTTTCTATGACATGCCCAAAAGTGTGTCCATAGTTTAGCGCTGCTCTTATACCATGCTCTTTTTCATCTTTTTCTACTACATTAGCTTTTGTTTGCACAGCTTTTTTTATAGCTTCTTGTAAAACTTCTGAATTATTCAAATCGGCTTTCTCTAAAAACTCAAAAAACTCTTTATTAAAAGTTACAGCCATTTTTACAATTTCTGCAACACCTGCAGCAAATTCACGAGAAGCAAGTGTAGTTAAAAAATAAGGATCAATATAAACTGTTTTAGGCTGATGGAAAGCTCCTATAAGGTTTTTACCATAAGAATTATTCATTCCTGTTTTTCCACCAACGCTTGCATCTACTTGAGAAAGAAGAGTAGTAGGAACTTGCACAAAATCAATTCCTCTTTGATAGATGCTAGCAGCAAAACCCGTCATATCACCAATAACACCACCACCAAAAGCTATAAGCATAGACTTACGGTTAAAATGATGATTAAATAGTGATTCTAAAATAGTGTCTATACTTTGTTGATTTTTATATTCTTCTCCATCTGGTACTGTAATAATGTAAAGTTCTTTTGCGCTTATTTTACTTAGTAGGTATGACAGATGTAAACCAGCAACTTTTGGGTTTGTTACAATTGCTACTTTCGTATCAAAATGTGTTTTAGAAAGTGTATCAATTATTATATCGTATGAGTTGTCTACAACTTTTTTAAGAGGGATGTTTATTTGCATTATTTATCCAAAATTTTTAATTAAATATATGGATATATAATACTTAAAAAAGCCTAAAAAAAGCCTAAAACAAATTCTTACAACTGTATAGGAATGAAGATTTGATGATAATTATCAAGCTTATAATAAAGTTTTTCACTGTCTGTTGAAAAAAGAGAGTAGATTCTTCTTTTTGTTAGTTTATAAGTGAATGGAATAATATGAATAAAATTGTCTTTTTTTCTAAGAATTGTTATTGGATTTTCATTTTCTTTTATAACTTTAATAGTTTTTGAGAATATGGTTGCAAGATTATTATAATGTTCTATAATCTGCTCTTTAGCGTCTTGATGTTCATTTAAGTAATTATATATTTCTAAGTTGAATCCCATCTGCTCAGATATATCAAATATAGTAGCAGAAATTTTTTCTAAATCACGATTATCACTTAAGATGATTACTGCATCTTTTACGCTTGAAAAAGATCTATCAGATAATTTCAACACAGGAACATGAGACTCATATAAAGTTTTTCTCATTGAATTATTTGCAAACATTTCAGCAGATACGATTACTAAACCAACGTGATAAACTTTAATATCATTAAAAAAAGTATTTTGTAAATCAGTTGATTTATATTCGATATCGACCAGAACATTTTCACTTCTTAAGTCTTTTACATATTGAAGAGTGTCAATATCACTTGGATTTACAACTTTAATGACGAGATTATGCTTGAATTTCTTGTGTGCAAAAACAGCTCTTCGAATTAACTCTTTTATAGTTGACCTATCAACCATATTCATATCAACATAAAGGAAAATATTTGAACCAAACGGTTCTGGAAATTGTCCAAGTTCTCTTTTAATAGCACGATATACTGATTTTAAAACCGCTGGCTCACCAACCAAAACAAGCAAATCATTTGGCTGTATCATTCTTCTACGAGAAGGCATTAGAAGTTTTTTATTTCTATATATAGCAACTATTCGCCAATTTTTTTGCTCAATAACACCTATATGTCGGTAGACAAAAGAACTTCCAAATGGAACTAAAACTTCCATTATTTCACCCTCTCCCATTCCTACATTTTGAGCAATAACAGGGACATTTGGTAGATAATCTAAAAGTCTTGAAGCTAAAATTTTATTAGAATTTACTAGAAGTACATTTGAGTCTTCGTTTTGCATATTCCATTGATTTAAAACGATAACACGAATATTAGGCTTAACAAGTTTTATATTTTTAATCGTATTCTCAGTATCTAACTGATTATCCATAACAACAACAACTTGAACAAACTCCATTTTAAGAAGGTTGGAGAGTTTATAAAAACTTGTTGGGTCAAATTCATAAAATTTAAAACGAGCAGGATTCACATCTTCATACTTTTTAGCTTTCAACTCAACTACATAGTAAATATTTTCACTAGTATAAGTCTCTACCACTCTTCGTATAAAATGTTCACCGGCTTCGCCATCACTAATTATTAAAATTTTTTTCAAATTACACTCTATTATCTTTAAGTTTTTATTATTATATCATCTTTTTTAAAGCTTTAGCTCTTTACAAAGAGTTAAAAAATCTTCTCCATATCTTTCATATTTTACTTCACCAACACCATTTACATCTAGCATCTCATCTTTGTTTTGAGGTAATTTATGAGAAAATTCTATAAGTGTTTTGTCTGAAAAAACTATATAAGCAGGTATTTCATTTTTTGAAGCTATCTCAGCTCTTAAAGTTCTAAACTTCTCAAATATTACATCATCAACTGATTCAATTTTTTCTTTTTTCTTACTTTTAGTTTTTATTTGCATCTTATGTTTATCTATGTCTACTGTGACTTTTTTTTGTAAAATCTGAACTCCAAAGTTTTTAAGTTTTATAGCCCTAAACTCGCCTATTTCAATGGCTTCTAGTTCAAACAATCTATCTGCAACAGCATTCCATACATCCTTACTAACATCTTCTCCGATGCCGTACACAGAAAGATTTTCATGTCCAAACTGTAAAACTTTTTGGGCTTTTGAACCTTTTAATACATCTACAACATGAACCAAACCAAACTTCTGTTCGCATCTATAGATGCAAGAAAGTAACTTCATAGCTTGGATGCTAATATCTACTTTTTCAACTTCACCACGTTTACAGTTATCACAAATATCTTCACAAGCTTCTATCTCATCATCAAAATACTGTGCTATAAGTTTATGTCTACACTCACTCGAATTTGAAAAACTGTACATTTTGCGAAGCTTGTTATAAAGTAGCTCTTTATACTCTAAATTTTCTATATCATCAATAAACATACGCATTTTAACATCATCACTTTTCGTATAAAGAAGTAATGTTTGAGCATCTACACCATCTCGACCTGCTCTACCTATTTCTTGATAATAGTTTTCCATAGTTTTTGGCATACTCATATGGGCAACAAAGCGAATATTACTCTTGTCTATACCCATACCAAAGGCTATAGTAGCAACTACAATATCTATCTCTTCATAGATAAAATCTTTATAAACCTTATCTCGTATAGCACTACTTAGTCCAGCATGGTAAGCACCAACTTTAAAGCCTTTAGTCTTTAAAAATCCAGCAACAGTTTCAACATCTTTTCTACTAAAGGCATAAACTATTCCGCATTTGCCACCACCTTGCTTAGATATAAAATCTAGAAGCTGGCTACGTCCGTTTCCAACTCTTTGCTGTGCAGAAATACTTAGGTTATCTCTTAGTGTTTTACCTCTAAGCTGTAAAGGGTTATTAAGATTTAAAGTATTTACTATATCTTCTTGAACTTTATGCGTTGCTGTCGCTGTAAATGCAGCAATTGTAACATCTGGAAATATCTGTTTTAATTTTGACAAGTTTCTATAGTCTGCTCTAAATTCGTGACCCCATTCACTTACACAGTGAGCTTCATCTATAACAAAATAGTTGATTTCAACTCTTTGAAGAAGTTCTATAAAACCATTTGCACTCAATCTCTCTGGAGCGATATAGAGCAGTTTTATGTCACCATGAAGAAGTCTCGAGGTAATATCTTGTATCTCATCAAAATCTTGTGAGGAGTTAATCATTTCCGCTTTTATGGAACTATTTTTAAGAGCATTTACTTGATCTTGCATTAGAGCAATGAGAGGAGAAACAACTATTGTAACCCCATTCATCATAAGTGATGGCAGTTGATAACATAAAGACTTTCCTCCACCAGTAGGTAGGATAGTAATTAAGTCCCTAGAATTTAATATAGCGTCTACTGCCTCTTCCTGAGACTCACGAAAACTATCATGTCCAAATACGGTTTTTAATAGCTTCTTTTTAGTCATCAAATAGAGAACTGAAAAATGATTTTTTAACTTCTGGTTTTATATTCATATCTTTTCTTTCATCAACAAAATCTGGATCACCTTTCTCAAACACACTTTGAGAAACTCTCTTAATATGTTTTTTTGGCTTAATTTCTATATAGCCACTATCTTTTTTCCCACCGGAACCATGAGGCATACACATAATTCACCTCCTATTTTATTTTCACACTTACAAATATAATACATAGATATAGCTTGGCATTATATCAATAAAAACAATTAATATATTTATTTAAAAGCCTAATATTTCAAAATAATGTTTATTCTTATTTCTACGAAAATCGTATTCATTATATTAAATATTTAGATTATTGTTATTATAACAGAGTATTTTACTAAGAGTGATATAATGATATCAAGTATAAACAATAAACAAAAATTAGGAATAACTACATGACTTCTCAAGAACAGTTTACAAACTTATCTATTTTATTAGCAAAAGGGAGAAGCTGTTCTGTTCGGCTTTTATGGTTACTTTCTATTCCAATTTTTCTATTTTTATTTGCAATAGCTGGATATTTAAAGCTTATAAATTTCCATGTAGAAATACACAGTGTTTTAATGATTGGAGCCATTTTTATCATTTATGTCTTTTTTTTACAACATAACGCTTACTATGCATCGTGCAAACTTAGAAAAAATTTTGATGAAGTGAAAAATAACTTACTAAAATATATAAATAAAAATTTACTATCTATTGCCGGCATAGAAAAAGCAAATGCACCACTAGATGATTTTTTAAATGAAGAAGCTAAAAAGATGAGGAATGAAAATTTTTCATCTATTGCAGCTGGAATATTCCCAACTCTTGGTATCTTAGGTACTTTTATAAGTATAGCTATCTCTATGCCAGACTTTTCAGCACAAACTTCAGAAGTCCTCGAAGAAGAGATTTCAAAGCTACTTGGTGGTGTTGGTACAGCTTTTTATGTATCTATTTATGGTATCTTTTTATCTATATGGTGGATATTTTTTGAAAAAAGTGGCATGAGTCGTTTTCAAAGAGATGCAAATCTTATTAAAGAAGCAACACACGATTATTTTTGGCAAAAAGAGGAAGTAGAACAAACATATTTTAGAAAAAGTATGGAAAACTTTGAGAAGTTAAATAGTGTGTTTGACACCTTCGCATCTGGAGCATTCATTGAAAACTTGAATGAAGCCTTAGCTCAAAGAATGAATATATTTGAGCAAATCATAGAACACGAACAAAAAGCTACTTCAAAGGTTTCCCAACTATTAGAAGATGGGGCAGGTAGATTAGAAATGATTGCAAATCAACAAGCTGATGTAGCATCTATCTTTCAAAATACCATTGATAAATTTGAAACTTTTGCTTCAAGTGTTGACAAGCAAAACGAAACTTTAGACAAAGCACACAATGCACTCTCCTCTGAGTTTTCACGTTCTGTAATGATAGCTGAAGTTCTAAGTGAAAATAGTATAAAACTAAATGAAGCACTTTCAAATATAAATGTACAGAATGTACAGCACCTTTATAGTGGTGTAATTGAAAACATAGAATCTATGAAAAAAAAGATAGACCTAATTGGGGTTTCTTTTGATAATAAAATAAATCAGTTTGATGATAAGTTTTTAAATAAACTACAAAACACACTAAAACTCATAGACTCTGAGACTGCAACAATTGTTTCTCAAATATCTGAGCTTAAATCAGATGGAAAATAACTCCAGATGTTAAAACAAGACAAAAATGAAAGTCAAAATTTCTGGATATCTTATGCCGACTTAATGGCAGGACTGCTATTTGTTTTCATACTTGTAGTCGGTGCTATTGTAGTTAAAACACTTCTTATGCAGAGTGATTTGCAAACTATTCGTATGAACTTAGAAGAAGAAAAGAGCGCTTTACAAATGAGCGAATCTCAACTCTCTGAGAAAAAAAAGAAACTTCGTAAATTAGTAAAACAACTTCAAGCATCTCGTCAAGAAAACCTTGAGCTTAGTATGAAAATCAGTATGCTAAAGACTGAAACAGATGAACTAAAAAATGATATTTCCATACTAAATATAAATCTGTCTGAAAAAACTTCTGCATTATCGCTTAGCGAACAAGAGATGCAATCACTAAAAGAACTACTACTAGATAATGAAAAAGAAATTAATACACTAAAGTACAATATACAAACTGTATCCCAAGAATTAGACGGTACAAAAACAGAGATAGTACAGCTTCAATCTTCAGTAAAAAAAGCAGATATCAGACATGAGCTAGATAGTAGTTTTATAAAAATAAGAGATGAAGAAATAGCTCAACTTGGAAAAGCTCTTTTACTTAAAAAAAGAGATTATCAAAAAGTAGTAGAAGATCTAAACATAACAAAAATAAAAATAAAAAACCTTACTGGAATAAAAATTTCTGTTGTTCAAAGGTTAAAGAAAAAACTTGGAAATTCTGTTGCGATTGATCCAGAAACAGGCTCACTTACATTTTCATCAAATATTCTTTTTACACAGGGGCAAGCTACACTCAAACCTAGTGCCAAGAAGGAACTAAGCCGCATCTTAGGTAAGTATATAGATTTACTTCTAAACGACCCTCAAATGAGGAGATACGTTGATTTAATCACGATAGAAGGACATACTAATTCAGATGGATCATATCTTTATAACTTAAACCTATCTCAACAAAGAGCACTTGCTGTAATGAGTTTTTTATACAATGAATATCCAAAAAACAGAAAACTGTTTAAACAATATCTTAGTGCCAGCGGTCGTTCTTTTGCACAGCCAATTCTAGATAAAAATAAAAAAGAAGACAAAAATGCTTCTAGACGTATAGAGATTAAGTTCCGTATAAAAAGTGAAGATGCTGTTAAAGAATTAATGAACTATTTAAACAAAAAAGAGAAGTAGTGTTAGATAAAGAATTATTGATTACTCCTGAGAAACTTATAGCTCTAAGAAAGCATCTACAAATAAGAGTTGAACATCGTAAAAAAGCAAGAGATTTAATACTACCAAATGAAAAAAGTAGTTTTGTAGCTAAAATGAAAAATATATTTAACACATATCAGTAATATATTACTTCTTTTCTCTTATCTTTTAGAGACCTTAGTTTTTTCAATCCACATATCTTGCTTAGCTTTTTTCCATTTTTTATCTATAAAAAAACCTGTTATTTTTACCCAATTTTCAGTTTTCATATTTGATGTAAAAGAAGTTTCTTTAGTCCAGAAATATATCTGATTTGCATTTGGTGCATCAAAGATTGAACTATCAGATTTTAAACGAAATGTATTTGCCTTTGTAATTTGTACTTTTTCTTTTTCTTTTATTTGAGCATTTTCTTTTAACATTAACTTTGGAAAAGGGTTGTCATCTTGCTTAACTGGGCATAATTTAGTAGATTTTATATTATTTTTCATCTTTTTATTCAAAGCTAAAATATCTTTCTCTTTGATTATTAAAAGTTTCTTATATTTTTTAATTATATTTTCATAATTTATTTTTCTTTCATTAAGATACTCAACTTCAGCTGTTAAAATAATATTGTTTTCTCTTTGAACTTTTAGTTTCTTTTCATATTTAGTTATTTTAGAGTTATCTTTATCATGCTTTACTAAATTCACTCTAAGAGTTTCTTTAGTATTTAAACTATTTTTACACTCTTCATACTGAGTACGAAGTTTTGCAATATCTTGTATGATAGATTCAATTCTTTGCATCTCATCTGATTGTAAAAATGAAACTAATAATAGGATTATAAGAAAGATTTTCATACTGTTACCTTTTTAGCAATTTAACACCCATCTCAACATGATGAGTATATGGGAATTGATCAAATAAAGCCATATCAATCACATCATGAGTTTCACCTAAAATTTCCAAATCTCGAACTAAAGTCTCGGGGTTACATGAAATATATAAAATATTGTCATATCTTGTTGTAAATCTACATGATGATTCATCCATTCCACTTCTTGGCGGATCTACAAATATTGTATTTATATTGTATGAGTCTATATCTATTTCCTTCATACGATTAAATTCTTTCTCTCCATCAAGGGCTTGAACAAATTCTTCAACACTCATACGAATAAATTCAATATTTTCTACATCATTTAAAAGCATATTTTCTTTTGCAGCATTGATTGATGGTTTTGATATCTCTGTAGCTAAAACTTTGTTAAACTTTTTTGCGAATGCAATTGTAAAGTTACCTGCTCCACAATATAGTTCAAGTAAGTCACCTTCACAATCAGATAAACTCTTTAAGGCCCAAGATATCATCTTCTCATTAACTTTTAAGTTTGGTTGAGTGAAACTATTTTCAATGTATTTAAATTTATATACTTGTTCGTCAATACTTAAACTCTCGGTAATGTAATCCTGTCCTACAATAATCTTCTGCTTACGGCTTCGCCCTATTATGTATATGCCAAGCTCTTTTGCAATCTCTGTAGCTTTTTCTTGCCAATGTACGTCTAGTTTTCTATGATAGATTAGTGAAACTACTATTTCACCAGTGTTTGAGCTTAGAAAATCTGCCCCAAATAATTTAAAACCTATCTCTTTTTCTTTTATTGCTACTAGAAGTTTTGGCATAAGTGCATGTATAAACTTATTGACCTGCGGGCAATCATCAACTAAAACTACACTTTTATCCTTTAAGTGATTCATGCCATAGTGAATTTCATCTTCAATATGCCATATTTTAAATTCACTTCTTGAGCGATAATGGGAATCAGGTGATTTAAAAACTGAAATATCTTTTTTATAAAAAGATAAAAATCTGTCTCTATTTAGTTCTAGTTTTTCATTAAGTTGTCCCTCATAGCCATTCTCATACACTCTACAGGCACCACACTCACCAAAATATTTACAATCCATATATTATTACCAATCCTATTTTATTGTTGCTATAAGGTTACCAATAAGTAAGTTCCAACCATCTATAAGAACAAACACAAGTATCTTAAAGGGTAGAGAAATCATTACAGGAGGAAGCATCATCATACCCATAGACATTAGTATAGATGCTACAACCATATCAATAACCAAAAATGGTAAAAAGAGTAAAAAACCTATCTCAAATGCTGTTTTTAACTCACTTATAACAAAAGATGGAATTATTACAGATAAGGGAACATCCGCTATAGTTGCAGGATTTTCCATCTTTCTTATTCTAAAAAAAAGTGCTAAATCTTTCTCTCTTGTATTTCTAATCATAAAGTTTTTAAAAGGAAGAGTAGATCTATCAAAAGCTTCCTCGTAACCAATTTTTTGTTCTATGTAAGGTTTAATACCATTATCATAAGATTGTTGACCTATTGGTTCCATAACAAAAAATGTCAATATCATAGCGAGCATAACTAAAAGCTGTGTAGGTGGAACTTGTTGTGTACCGAGAGCTTGTCTTAAAAAACCAAACACAATCACAAAACGAGTAAATGTTGTCATTACAAGTATCATACTTGGTGCTAAAAATAAGAGGGTTAATCCAACTAGAACATTTAATGAACTAACTAATTGTTGTGGAGTATCTGGAGCTGTAAGAGCAAAGTTCATAGTTGGTATAGCTACGGTTTCTGCTCCTAAAATAGAAGCAATCGCTAAAAGCAAAGTAATCAGTCTTAGCATTACTTTGCAGGTGCCTTATCTAGAATAGTACGTTTGATTTTTTCTTCTTTTTCTGACTTGCTTCCATAAAAATGCAACTCGACTCTACGATTTTTTTCTCTTCCTGCCTCTGTAACATTTGTGGCTAAAGGTTTAAATTGAGCAAACCCCGAAGCACTAATTCTTTTTGGATCAACTCCATCAAGCAATAATTCTTGAAGGACAGAAATTCCGCGAGCAGAAGAAAGTTCCCAATTATCTTTAAAAACACTATTGTTACCGGGATTTTGATTGTCTGTATGACCTTGTACACTAACTTGCATAGTATTTGGTAGTTCTTCTACTATTAAAGCTACCCTTTTTAGGAAAAGCAGAGCATCTTCATTTTCAATGGTGGCACTTCCTGATTTAAACAAAAGTGAAGCGGGAAGCTCAATAACAAAACCTTCTTGAGCTTCTTCTACTGATATAGCTTGTCCATGACCTTTTTCCATCATTTCATTAGCATCCATAACAGCTTGAGTAACTCTGTTTACTGCTTCAGTAGTTTCATCTTGAACTTCAATAGGAGTAGATTCTTGAATTCTTCTTTTAGAAACTTCAGTCTTTGTTCCACCTTCTAAAACACTCATTGCACCAGATAGTGAACCTATAGCTTCAGATATTTTCTTTGCATCCATACTTGACATAGAAAGAAGAAGAACGAAAAAACATAATAGAAGAGACATTAAATCCCCAAAGGCAGCTAGCCAAGCTGGTAAACACTCTTCACAATCAGGACACTTATTCTTCTTAGCCATTAGTTTTGTCCATTTTTAATCAAATTGACTCATACGATCTTTAGGAGCCAAGTATGCTAGAAGCTTAGCTTCAAGTACTCTAGGAGCATCTCCTGATTGAATAGACATAATTCCAGATAAAATCATTTCTTTTATTAAAGTCTCTTCATCATTTCTAATTGTCAATATATTATAAATAGGAGTACCTAAAACATTACCAATAATCGCCCCATACATTGTGGTAAGTAAGGCAACGGCCATTGATGGACCAATAGCTGAGGGATCTGCCATGTTTAGCAGCATCGCAACAAGACCAATAAGTGTACCAACCATACCCATGGCCCCTGCTAATCCTGCCCAATTGTTAAAGATAGAGCTATTAATTTTGTGACGTATACTTGTTTGTTCCATTTCTATCTCTAACAAATCACGGATAGTGTCTGGTTCACTACCATCAATTGCCATAGAAAGACCTTTTTTTAAAAATTCGTTTTCTTCAGAGTTAACATCACCTTCTAAAGCCAAAATTCCATCTTTTCTAGCTTTTGTTGCAAAATTAACAAGCTTTTTAATAAGTTCACTCTCGTCTTCTATTGTGGGCTTTATAGCTACCATAAAAACTTTGAAGAAGTTTTTCATTTGTGCTGGTTTGAAAGATATCATTAACGCACCGATACTACCACCAACAACAATTAAAACAGATGGAATATCAATATATGCACCAACACCAACACCCATTGACATAGCACCAAGTAAAAGAGCTACAACCAGAACTATACCAACAACTGTACCTAAATCCATTCAAATACCTTAAAGACTAAATATAGGGCTTATAATACCACAAATAATATTATACAAATATCAGATGCAGACAAATTCATTGAATTATGAATATTAAAACAGTACAATTGCACAAATACTAGAGGAAGACACATATGTTAGAACTTTTATACAAACAACCAAAAAGAAATGCTTATATTATTATACTTATAATGGCCTTCTTCTCTACAATTTACAATGCTTTTTTACCACTTCATGGGGATGAAGCATACTATTGGATGTGGAGTCATCACTTGCAAACAGGGTATTATGACCACCCTCCTTTTATAGCTTATATGATTTATATTACAAACTTTATTTCAGAGTCTGAGTGGGGAGTTAGACTTGTAAATGTCTTTTCTTTAAGTGTCGCCGCTGTTTATATTTTTAAACTAGCTGCCGAAATATTTGATGAGAAGATAGCTTTAAATTCTTTACTTATATTTTTCAGTGTTATTTTAGTTCATGCTGGTTACATTATTACAACAACAGATTCTCCTCTAATTTTATTTTATTCCATCACACTTTACCATTCGTACAGAGCAATATTTTATGGTAAAAGTATTGATTATGCTCTCACAGGCATTATGCTAGGCCTCATGATGCTTAGTAAATACACAGCTATTTTATTTGTCTTTACATTACTTATATTTATACTTTTAAAAAGACGGGACATATTTTTTAATATAAACTTTTATATGACTGCTATCTTATCTTTAATAGTAATTTCACCTATGCTTTGGTGGAATTATCAACATGACTGGATTAGTTTTGCATTTCAATTAGGTCATGGTTCAAGTGATACATTTAAGATTTATCCAAATCTCTTTTTTGAATTTTTTGGTGGACAATTTGGAATATTTTCTCCTGTTTTTGCCGGAGTTTTATTTTTCTTTCTTCTTAAAGATAAATTATATTATAAAGATAACAAATTATTTTTTCTAGCACTTAGTACTACTGTAATATTACTTTTTTTCTTCTACAAAAGTTTATTCACCAGAATGGAATTAAACTACACAGCTCCAGCATATATTACAGGAGCAATTTTAACAGCATATATCTTTGAGCATTACAAACTTTTTAAAACATTTAAAGTCGGTCTTATTATTGCTATTGTTTTAACTATTATTGGTCGGATTGGATTTTTATTTTTCTTAGAAGTTGTTCAAGATAGAATGTACGGGAATAAAGAAGCTGTAGAGTTAGTGCAAACTTATGCTAAAGAAGGTGATAGTTTTTATGGTGACCACTTAACAATAGCAGCCTACTTAAAGTACTATTTAAAAGGACATCCTGATACTGACTTAGCCCTACCTAGTCGCTTTTCTCAGTATGATATGTGGAGAGAAAAAGACTATTTAAAAGATGGTTTAGTCCTAACAACTGATCCTGAATTAAAAAGATTAGATAAACTATACAATATTGTAGCACTTATAGATACTATAACTGTAAAAAAAGGCATTAAAAAAACTAAGACTTACTACATATACAGAGTTTCTAGTGTCAAATAAAATATTAATGCAATTTTAGGTAAAATCTCAACAAATCAAAATATGGTAAAAAATGAAAAATATAATTAAATTGATTATAACTATTGTTATGTTTTATTTTCTATTTCAATATGTAGATTTTAGAAACCTTGTAGATATACTTGCAAAAAGTCACGGCGGAACTATTTTAATTGCCCTATTCTTTCAACTAGGAAGTACATATTTAGCAGCTTATAGATGGCGACTTATTATGAGACTTTTAGTTTTTAACGAAAAATTTTCGTACTATGTAAAAAGTTATTTTAAAGCTTCATTTTTTAACCAAGTTTTACCAAGTAGTATTGGTGGAGATGCAGTTCGTATTATCGATTTAACTCAAAAAGGCTATGATAAAAAAGACTCTCTTTATGGTGTTTTTGTAGATAGAGTTGTTGGACTTGTTGGGCTTTTAGTTTTAAATCTTATTGCTACTATTTTATTTTTTGGAACATTTAACAAAG